>JAHAYQ010000253.1 GCA_018384465.1 Myroides sp.
CAACGCATTACCGACCTCATCATTGGGGTGGATTCTGAAAAAGGGTTTACACCCTCACTTATCTACAACATTTTTAACGGTTACGTTCACAATACGCAAAGCAACTTGCTAATTTACCACGCAGTGCAGCCTATATCTACCATTAAAAGGCATTTGGTTTTTATTCCGCGCAATGCCGAAACCCAAGCTGGTTTCTTTTATGCCTTGTTACGCGTTTGGAACATTGCCCGAAACAGTGGTGCTGTAATGGAATTTTATGCTTTTGCATCAACAGTTAAAGTGTTGGAAAAAATCCTACAGAAAGCAAACATCGAAGCAACAATTGAAACAATAAATAGTTGGAAAGAAATTGAACGGATTTCAAAAGACATTGAGTACAAGGAAGGGTTAATTATGTTGATGGATCGCAGAGAAGTTGGACGTTCGCGTTTTACAAATATCTTACCGGATACCTTAAACAAACAGTTTTCTGACATTAATTACCTGATTATCTATCCATTCACAGAAAAAGATGAAGATGTATTGGAAAAAAGATCCATCAACAACTTTAGTGATTATACTGAAATTGGACAAATCATTGGAAAAATGTTTAAGTAAACCCGTAGCGCATTATTAAATAGCCACAGATTCACAGATTTCTTCACTTAAACATTATAATTGAATGTGACGCAATCAATATAAATTTAAGTTTAAACTAATTTAAAATACATCTGTGTATCTGTGGTAAAAAACAAACACCACATAGATTCTGTCTTTATTGTTGAACAAATTTTAGGTTACATAGTTTTTGTATTTTACAAAATAAACAGCGCTTGACTATGTGTTTTATCAGATAAAAACTATGATCTCTTTTGTGATTTATAACTTACTAATAGTTAGTAAATAATTATGTTTTCTATTGTGCTTTAAAATACATTTATATCTGTGTATCTGTGAAAAAAAACAAACACCACATAGATCTTGGCTTTATTGTTGAACAAATTTTAGATAACATAGTTTTTGCATTTTACAAAATAAACAGCGCTTAACTATGTGTTTTATCAATGATAAAAACTATGATTCCTTTTGTGATTTATAACTTGCTAATAGTTAGTAAATAACTATGTTTTCTATTGTGGTTAAAAAAAACACATAAATCTGTGTATCTGTGGGAAAAATAAGCCATTAACCTGAAATAACAAAAAAGCCGACGCTTAATTTTAAGTGTCGGCTTTTAGTTTTAAAACCCTGCTAAATTGATAATTTTACCAGGAACTATAATTACTTTTTTAGGCGTTTTGCCTTGCAATTGTGCTTGCGTGCGTTCATCTGCCATAATGATTTCTTCGATCTGTTCGGCGGTTAAATCTAACGGCAACTCTATTTTAAATCGCATTTTTCCATTAAACGAAACCGGATATTCCTTTGCACTTTCTACTAAATGCTTTTCCTCAAATTTCGGGAAAGGCACTTTCGAAATTGATCCTTCATGACCTAACAAACTCCATAATTCCTCGGCAATGTGCGGTGCATAAGGCGATATGACAACAGCCAATGGTTCTAAAATAGCACGGTGATGACATTTTTGTTGCGACAATTCATTCACACAAATCATAAATTGAGAAACCGAGGTATTGAATGAGAAATTCTCGATATCTTCAGTTACTTTTTTAATGGTTTTATGTAACGATTTGTACATTTCTTTTGTTGGTTCTTCATCGGTAACAATTACACCATTGTCATCGGCATACAAACGCCATAATTTCTTAAGAAAACCAAAAACACCTGTAATACCTGCCGTATTCCAAGGTTTGGCTTGCTCTAACGGACCTAAAAACATTTCGTACAAACGCAAGGTATCAGCTCCGTATTCATTCGCGATATCATCAGGGTTAACGACGTTGAATTTAGATTTCGACATTTTTTCAACTTCGTGTCCAACAATATATTTACCTGAATCTTCCAAAATAAATTCTGCATTAGCAAAATCAGGACGCCAAGCTTTAAATCCGTCCACATCTAACTCTGAAGATGCATTAACTAAAGATACATCTGCGTGAATGGACTGCACCTTATGATCTCCAATCTTTCCTTTAGATACAAAGGTATTTGTTCCTTCAATTCGATACACGAAAGCCGAAGTCCCTAAAATCATTCCTTGATTGATTAATTTTTTGAAAGGCTCTTCTGCTGTAATGTATCCACGATCTTTTAAGAATTTGTTCCAAAAACGCGAATACAACAAGTGTCCCGTTGCGTGTTCGCTACCTCCAATGTATAAATCTACATTTTCCCAATATTGAATTGCTTCTTTAGACGCCATTTCGTTTTCATTATCGGCATCCATATAACGCAACCAATACCAAGATGATCCTGCCCAACCCGGCATAGTGTTTAATTCTAAAGGGAAAACAGTTTGAGATCCCTCACTTTCGTTCGGGATGACAAGATCACTAGAAACTACTTTATTGGTTTTGGTATCCCAAGCCCAAACTTTTGCATTTCCTAATGGTGGTTGACCGTCTTCGGTTGGTAAATATTTTTCTACTTCGGGTAAAACAATCGGCAAATGTTTAGGATCGATCATTTTAGGCAATCCGTTTACATAATACACCGGAAACGGTTCGCCCCAATAACGTTGACGAGAGAAAACAGCATCGCGCAAACGATAATTTACTTTTGCTTTTCCTGCGCCTATAGTTTCTAATTCAGTCAGAACTTTTTCAGTTGCTGCCTTATAATCCAATCCGTTTAAGAAATCAGAATTTTGCAATTCAAATCCTGTTTTTTCGGTATAAGCAGCTTCTGAAATATCTTGATTAAATATATTAATAATTTCAGGCATTCCGTTTTGTCCGGCAAAATGTTTTGCAAACGCATAATCGCGTTCATCACCACATGGTACTGCCATCACAGCACCAGTTCCGTAGCCAGCTAGTACATAATCGCCAATCCAGATAGCCACCGGTTCTTTAGTAAATGGATGCTCGGCATA
>JAHAYQ010000269.1 GCA_018384465.1 Myroides sp.
CCGGTGGCTTTTTCGGCGTTAACAGCCAAATCATCACCTAAAATTCCGGCTGTTTTTTTTGTTGCAATTTTACTTGCTACCGCAACATCATCCATTAAAGCGGCGATGTCATCTAATATTGCGAAAATCCCTGATGCCATAATATTTTTTTGTAAAAATATAAATTTATTTTTATCAATAATAAAAGAGAACAGAAATACTTATATGAGGAAATAAAAAAAAAGCTCGACAACACGTCGAGCTTTTTAGCTAGTGGGGAGAGCAGGATTCGAACCTGCGAAGGTTTCCCAACGGATTTACAGTCCGTCCTCGTTGGCCGCTTGAGTATCTCCCCTGGCCATTTTGCGGAGAAAGAGGGATTCGAACCCCCGGACCTGTTACAGTCAACAGTTTTCAAGACTGCCGCATTCGACCACTCTGCCATTTCTCCTTGGTCTTACAACTAACGTTCTTTCGTTCCTTAATTGTGATGCAAATATAGAGCGAATTTCTTATACTGCAAGGGTTTTTTAATGTTTTTTTTAAACTTTTTTATAACTGTTTCAGTATCAGAAACAAAAATATTAAATTTATTTTTTGGTAGGATAAATGTCTTTAATATACGCTTTATCACTATAATTTATCATTTCAATGGTAATAGGTTCTTTCTTAGTGTTTTGTCCTTCAATAATGTATAATTTACCACCTTCCTCTGTAACATTACTGCGTTTAAAGTCAACATCGCCGTAGGTTAAACATGCTCTAATATCGTTCATGTCAATAAGTGCTTGATCAAAACTTATTTGGGCTTCGTCTGAAATTGTTAATGGTTTAGATCGTAAATCTTTTAATACCCGACAGTTAGGTAAATAACAGAATTTAGTATCCTTCGCTTGAAAAAAATAGTACACTAAGGTACCGCCTATTAATAAACCTAATAAATAGTATGCTAAGCGCTGTGAAAATTTCATATAGAGATTATTTTCGGCAAAAATACACTATTATTGGTTAAAGAACTATTAAATTAATGTCTTTAAAATTTAGGTTAAACCAATTGGCAATAGCTTCGTTTACCAAAATTCCTTTGTACATATAAATACCCGAACGTATAGTAGAGTCATAACTTACGGCATCGTCTATTGATCCATTTTCACTTAAATCAAGTAAGTAGGGCGATATAATGTTGCTAATTGCCAATGAAGCGGTTTTAGAAAATTTTGCTGTTATATTGGGTACGCCATAATGTATGACACCGTATTTTTCCCTTGTTGGTTTTTCATGCGTTGTAATTTCTGATGTTTCAAAACATCCACCATTATCAATACATACATCAATAATAACGGCTCCAGGTTTCATGCGTTGAACCATTTCTTCTGAAACCAAAACAGGCGAGCGGTTACATCCTTTTACAGCTCCTATAGCAACATCACAGCGCATGAGCGCTTTGGTTAGCACACGTTGTTGAATGGTAGAGGTAAATACTTGATAGGGCAATGATTTTTGTAATCGCTTTAATTTGTGAATGTTGTTGTCGAATACTTTAACGTTTACACCTAAAGCTAAAGCAGTTCTTATGGCGGCTTCGGCCACTAAACCGGCTCCTATAATTACGACTTCTGTGGGTGGAACTCCTGTAATGTTACCAAAAAGAAGCCCTTTTCCTCCGTTCATTCGGCACATATATTCGCTTGCTATTTGTATGGATGCAATACCTGCCATTTCGCTTATTGCCTGTAAAAAGGGATAAGCTCCGTAGCGATCTTTAATAAACTCGTAGCAAAGTGCGGTTATTTTCTTCTTTTGTAATGCTTCAAAATATTCTTTTGTTTGAGTTTTAAGCTGCAAAGCCGAAAATAAATAGGTTTTGGGCTTCATGAGTTTAATTTCCTCTAAAGTTGGTGGTTCAACTTTTAATATAATGGGGCAACCAAAAACCTTTTCTTTGTCATGAGTAATTGTAGCACCCGCTTCACTGTATTTAATGTCTTCGTAACTGGCTTCGCTACCTGCACCCGCTTCTATCAATACCTTATGCCCAGCTTTTACGAGCATATTTACCGATTCGGGTGTTAAACAAATGCGTTTTTCAACCTTAAAATCTTCTTTGGGAATACCAATAAATAACTGTCCACGTTTTTTGCGGATTTCTAGTTTTTCCTCTTGCGGCATTAACTGCGATTTTGAAAAAGGAGTTGTAATTTCCATAATCACTCAAAATTTAATTCTCTTGTATCTTCATCAATGATCGAAAGGGTAACCTTATGTACTTCATCAGGTAAAATAGCCGTGGCTACTTCGGGCCATTCTACAAAGCACCAAGCGTTGCTGTAGAAATACTCGTCTAATCCCATATCGAAAGCTTCCTCTTCATTTTTTAATCGATATAAATCAAAATGAAAAATGGTATCTTTTGTTGAACGGTATTCATTTACAATAGAAAAAGTAGGACTGTTTGCTATATCGCTTACACCTAATTCTTTGGCTATTGTTTTAATTAAAGTGGTTTTTCCTGCGCCCATAGGTGCATTGAACAACCAGGTTTTAAAACGGCTGTTTGCAAGTAGTTGTTGCGCCACTTTTTCTAACTCATTAATTGAATATTTTATTGTCATTTTATTTTTTTGCCGTTAAAGTAACAAAAGGAACAATCATTTCTTCTAAGGATATCCCACCATGTTGATAGGTATTCTTAAAATAACTTACATAATAATTATAGTTGTTAATATACGCCAAAAAATAATCACTTTTAGCAAAAATGTACGAACTACTAATATTTATTGCAGGTAATTGTACTTTTTTAGGATCTTTAACCACATAAACATCTTTAGGTTCGTAGGTGAGCGACTTTCCTGTTTTATATCTTAAATTTAAACTGGTATTTTTATCGCCAATAACTTGTGATGGATTTTTACAGTTGATGGTTCCGTGGTCTGTTGTAATGATTAGTTTAAAACCAGCTGCTTGTGCTTGTTGGATAATTTCTAACAAAGGTGAATTTTTAAACCAACTTAAAGTTAATGATCGGTACGCTCTATCAGTTGAAGCTAATTCTTTAATAACTTCCATTTCGGTTTTTGCATGCGAAATCATATCTACAAAATTGTAAACTAAGGCTATTAGTTTATTGTCTTTTATAGATTTAAAATTGTCTGCCAATTTTTTACCGTCTTTTAAGTTGGTGATTTTATGATATTCGTGTTTAATGTTTAAACGCAACCTTTTTAATTGATCTTCTAAAAACTCAGCTTCAAATAGGTTTTTCCCACCATCGTCTACATCATTTTTCCAATACTGTGGCAATTGTTTTTCCATTTGTAGTGGAGTTAATCCCGAGAAAATAGCGTTACGGGCATATTGCGTTGCGGTTGGTAAGATAGAGTAGTAGTAATCTTCTTTATCTACTTTGTAATGTTGGTTTATGATTTCTTCAAAAGCTTTCCATTGATCGTAACGCAAATTATCTATTACCACAAAAAGTACATTATCATCGCCCCGTAGCTCAGGAACCACTTTTCTTACAAACAGCTTATGCGAAAATAAAGGAGCTTCGTCATCATCATTCATCCAATCTTCATAATTCTTTTCCACAAATTTGCCAAAATGTATATTAGCTTCTTCTTTTTGTTTTTCTAAAATATCGGTTACGTTTTGATCTTCAATGCTTTCTAACTGCATTTCCCAAAAAATCAAGCGTTTATATAAATCAGCCCATTCTTGGTGTGAGTTTGCTTGCATCATATCCATAGCGATCTTTCTAAACTCTTTTTGATAGTCTAAAGATGTTTTTTCAGAAATTAATCGCGAGTGATCTAAATTCTTTTTTAAACTCAATAAAATCTGGTTCGGATTTACAGGTTTAATCAAATAATCGGCAATTTTAGAACCAATGGCTTCATCCATTATAAATTCTTCCTCGCTTTTAGTAATCATTATAATAGGAGTGGTCGATTTTTTTTCTTTTAACTCAGCCAAGGTTTCCAATCCAGTAATTCCTGGCATATTTTCATCTAAAAAAACCACGTCAAAATTTTGTTCGCTGAATAACTCAATAGCATCTTGCCCATTGGTAGCAGTTGTAACGTTATAGCCTTTTTTTTCAAGGAATATAATGTGTGGTTTTAATAAATCAATTTCATCATCTACCCACAGTATCTTTATTTCATTCATAGCAATTCTAATTTATTTTAAATTCATAGCAGATTTTAAATGTAGTGAAAAGCAATGATACTTTTCTTAAAATTATTTAAAAATTAAAATCTTATTTAGTGCAAAAATCATATAAATATTTTGTTTTTTGGGTACTTTTGTAGGTTTATATTAAAAACGTAACAATAAAGTTGCTTAAAACAAACGCATGTATTTCTCTTTTATTATACCCGTTTATAACCGCCCAGATGAAATTAACGAACTGCTTGATAGTTTGTTATCCTTACGTTACGATAAAGATTTTGAGGTAGTTGTTGTGGAAGACGGATCTACTATACCGTGTAAAAATGTGGTGGATAATTATGCCGATAGGTTGCCCATTTCTTATTATTTTAAACCAAATTCAGGTCCTGGTGCTTCTCGAAATTATGGTATGAATATAGCAAAGGGCAATTATTTTATCATATTAGATTCTGATTGTTTAATTCCGCCCGATTATTTGCAAGAAGTAGAGCGTTTTTTACAAGCTGAATATGTTGATTGTTTTGGAGGTCCCGATGCAGCGCATCCTACATTCTCAAATGTACAGAAAGCCATTAACCAAACTATGACTTCGGTTTTAACAACGGGTGGTATTCGTGGTGCAAGCGAAAAGTTGGGTAAATTTCAACCGCGTAGTTTTAATATGGGATTATCTAAAGATGCATTTGAAGCCTCTAAAGGATTCGGAAAAATTCATCCAGGAGAAGATCCAGATCTTTCTATTCGACTTTGGAAAATGAACTATAAAACAGCTTTAATACCCAATGCTTATGTTTTCCACAAACGCAGAATCGATTGGGAAAAATTCTACAAACAAGTCAATAAATTTGGTAAAGCGCGTCCTATTTTAAATAAGCGATATCCAGAGTACAGGAAACTAACGTATTGGTTTCCTTCAGTGTTTATTTGTGGTTTTTTGCTTGCTTTGGCATTGCTCGCATTTAATAGTTATTGGCTCTTTTACTTATATATAATGTACTTTACACTGCTTTTGTTAGAAAGTTTGATACAAACAAAAAGCTTTAAAATTGCCTTTTTAACAATTATTGCAACCTTTATTCAGTTTTTTGGATATGGGGCAGGGTTTTTGTATAGTTATTTTCTGTTAAATATTAAAAAAGAAGTGGCAGAAAAAGCCATGCCTGAAATGTTTTTTAAATAATGACAAAAATTATTGGTGTAACTGGTGGTATTGGCAGTGGTAAAACAACTATTGTCAATTATATACATACAAAGGGATATCCTGTATATATAGCGGATGAAGCTGGCAAAAAAGTGATGCAACAACCTAAGGTAATTCAACAAGTAAATGCGCTTTTTGAAGGAAAGGTATTACTTGATGATGGCAGTTTAGATAGATCAAAAATTGCCTCGTTGGTATTTAATGATGAGCAATTATTAAGTGCATTAAACCAAATAGTTCACCCGGCGGTGGCATCAGATTTTGAGGAGTTTAAAAAACAGAACAGTCAACAACCTCTCGTTTTTAAAGAAGCAGCTATTTTATTTGAATCTGGTTCATACAAAGATTGTGATGCAACTATTTTAATAACAGCACCTTTAAATGTACGAATTGATAGAGTTGTAAAACGTGATGGCATTTCTAAAGAAGCCGTACTGCAACGCATGAAAAATCAATTAACCGATGAAGAAAAGCAAAAATTAGCCACATTTACAGTTGAAAATATGGAACTTAATCACGCTTTTAAGAGTATTGATGAAATAATTGATAAACTTTTAATAAAGTAATTTAGTTTGTTAATTTTAGGTTAAGAACGGTGTTTTTGTAATGTTAAAATGTTAAATTTGAAGATATTTTAATTTAAAAATGGATAAATATAGGTTTAAATTCCTTGTGGTTCTAATGAGTTTAGCATTAATGGGAATTATTCTCATTCAATTGTATTGGATTAGTACTACATATCAAAACAACGACATTCAATTTCAACACTTGGTTAATCAAACCATTGGAAAAGTTGTTGATAAAGTGAAAGAAAAAGAGCGCTATGATTTTCATAAAAAAATTGTTGAATATCGTAACAAAACAGGAAAAAATCCTGATAAAACCGAAGTAAGAAAAATATTTTATACCGAAAAGAACACCACAACCAACGAAGAAATTATTTATACCAACATTATTACCGTTGAAAATTTAAATGATTTTAATTTTGGTAAACAGTTCATTGACAGTGCTAGCGGATCTAAAAAAGATTATAAAAATTACATTAGTAGTCGCAGAACCGAAATTTATCATGGAAACAACACACCTATCGATGGTTTGGGATCAGATATACACAAGGCTTTAAATACTGACACCCAGCCCGATGAAGTGATCGAGAAAACAAATGATGGTACAGAGTTTGATAAAATAAGTATAGATTATATGTACAACGATATTGTTTCTGTTTATCCTATAGAAGATCGATTGAACAATAAAGTTTTAGCAAGATTAATCAAACAAGAATTAGACAATAACAAAATAACTACAAACTTTGAATATGCGGTGTTTAGCGATGGAAAAGCAACAACCGTAAAGTCGGCTAATTTTGTTTATAGCGATAACAATACGTATTCTTTGCCCATTTTAACCGATATAGAAAATCATTCAAAATATCAGTTATATATTAGTTTTCCACAAAAATCAAAATTCTTAGTATCAGATTTATTGCCGTTTATTTTTATTTCGCTATTGTTTACTGTAGTTATTATTGCAGCATATTACAGTGCTATTAGACAATTAATAACGCAGCGACAAATTTCAGAAATTAAGAACGATTTCATAAATAACATGACGCATGAGTTTAAAACGCCTATTGCAACCATTAATTTAGCGTTAGATGCTATTAAAAACCCTAAAATTATTGACGATAACGAAAAGGTTTTAAAGTATGCACAAATGATTCGCGATGAAAATAAAAGAATGCATGCGCAAATTGAAAATATCTTACGAATATCAAAATTAGAGAAAAAAGAATTGGATATTCCAAAAGATAAAGTAGAGTTAACAGAGGTTTTAGAAGTAGCGATAGATCATGTTTCGTTACTGATTGAAGACCGACAAGGTACATTAACCACTCATTTTAATTCCACACGCGATACCGTTTTAATTAGCCCATCGCATTTTACAAGTGTTTTTGTAAATATATTAGATAACGCTATAAAATATTCGCCAAACGCACCAGTTATTGAGGTTTTTACCGAAAATGTGAAAGATACCATTATAGTAAAAATTAAAGATCAAGGGGCAGGAATGAGTAAAGCAGCAACCAAAAAAATATTTGATAAGTTTTATCGTGAACACACCGGTGATTTACACAATGTTAAAGGGCACGGATTAGGCTTAGCATACGTGAAACAAATTGTAGACGATCATAACGGTCAGGTCTATGTAGAAAGCGAAAAAGGGAAGGGTAGTACCTTTATAATAAAATTACCCCTAATAAATTAAGATAAGTAACAACAAATAAAAAAAGAGATGGAAGGAACTAACAAAAAAATCTTATTAGTAGAAGATGATCCAAACTTTGGATCCATCTTAAAAGATTATTTAATAATGAACGATTTCGATGTAACTCTAGCCAAAAACGGTATGGAAGGATTTGAAAAGTTTAAAAAAGATACGTTTGATTTATGTATTCTTGATGTGATGATGCCTTATAAAGACGGATTTACTTTAGCCCGAGAAATTAGAGATAAAAATAAAGAAATTCCGTTAATCTTCTTGACTGCTAAATCAATGAAAGAAGATGTTTTAAAAGGATACAAAGTAGGAGCAGATGATTATTTAAATAAACCTTTTGATTCAGAAGTGTTATTAATGAAAATCAAAGCTATTATACAACGTAAATCATCTGAAGTTAAAGCAGAAAATACACAATTTGAATTTCAGATTGGTAAGTTTAATTTAAATTCTAAATTGCGTTTCTTAACTTTTGAGAACGAAGAACCTATTAAATTATCACCAAAAGAAAATGAATTGCTAAAAATGTTGGCTTTATATGAAAACGATTTAATGCCACGTGAAGTTGCCTTAACCAAAATTTGGAGAGATGACAACTATTTTACATCGCGTAGTATGGACGTATATATTGCCAAACTAAGAAAATATTTAAAACCAGATGAGAATGTTGAAATTTTAAACATTCACGGAGAAGGATTTAGATTAGTAATAAAAAATAAATAAAAGATGGGGCGCATGCCTCATTTTTTTATCATTTCGTAAAATTATGAATATTACAACGCTTAAAAAAAGATTCATAGCTGCAGATACACCTTTATATAATATGTACATGCAGCTAAACCAGTTTTTAGTTGAATTAAACAAGAAAAAAATTCCAGACAGTATTGTTAATCAAATCAATAAGGAAGTAGAAGAGTTAAATAATATTACTGATTCTGATGGATTGCAAAAATTGGTAAAACAAAAACAATCAATACTTGTACGGTTACTTGAAAAGGAATTAAAAATGGTGCCTATCAACTATTATCGCAATTTGTGGATTGCCTTAGGAATGACCGCATTTGGAATACCCTTAGGGGTTGCTTTTGGAGCAAGTTTAGGTAATTTTGCTTTGTTTGCCTTAGGAGTTCCTGTTGGTTTGGCAATAGGGTTAGGCGTTGGTATGCAATTAGATAAAAAAGCTTTAAAAGAAGGCAGACAGTTAGCTGTAGAAATGAAATATTAAGAAAAAGCGTTTTGAAGTTATATACTTCAAAACGGCTTTTTTTGTTAGAATTTACTCAAAATAACTAAGATTGTGGTTGTTTTCTAAGGTTAATAATGTTTCGTAAATTAGTTTAATTACGTTTTCCACATCATTTCTATGAACCATTTCAACCGTTGTGTGCATATATCTTAAAGGTAAAGAAATAAGAGCCGAAGCTACACCGCCATTACTATATGCAAAAGCATCGGTATCAGTACCTGTAACTCGTGACGACGCCAATCTTTGAAAAGGAATGTTATTAGTTGTAGCGGTATCAATAATTAAATCGCGCAAGTTATTTTGCACAGCAGGTGCATACGTAATCACTGGTCCTAAACCAATTTTGGCATCGCCTTCCACTTTTTTATCAATCATTGGTGTAGTGCTGTCGTGGCAAACATCGGTTACAATAGCTATATTTGGTTTTATAGTTTGTGTAATCATCTCAGCACCACGTAAACCTACCTCTTCTTGCACGGCATTAGTAATATATAAACCAAAAGGTAGTTTTTTATTATTTTCTTTTAATAAACGAGCCACTTCTGCAATCATAAATCCACCCATACGATTGTCTAAAGCTCTACAAATAAACTTGTTGTCATTTAATATTTCAAAACCATCAGGGTACGTAATAACACAACCTACATGCACGCCCAAAGCTTCTACTTCGGCTTTAGAATCGCATCCGCAATCAATAAAAATATTTTCAAGTTTTGGGGTGGGTTCGTCTTTACCTGCTCGAAGTCGTGTGTGAATTGCTGGCCATCCAAATACACCTTTAACAATGCCGTTGTTTGTGTGAATATTAACTCTTTTTGATGGCGCAATCATTTGGTCACTTCCACCGTTTCTAATTACATAAATCATTCCGTCGTCTGAAATATAATTTACGTACCACGAAATTTCATCGGCATGTCCTTCAATAACTACTTTAAAATCGGCATCTGGATTAATTACTGCAACTGCCGTTCCGTAAGTGTCTGTAAAAAGGGTATCAACATAAGGTTTAATGTAGTCCATCCATAGTTTTTGTCCTTCTTTTTCAACACCTGTTGGCGAAGCATTGTTAAGGTATTTTTCTAAAAAGCTAAGAGATTGATTATTTAGTATGGTTTTTGCTTGCATAATTTATGTAAATTTTACACGAAAATACTAATAATTTTACACTATATTTACTTTAAAATACATGAAATACAATGAAAGCATTTATTATAGTTTTATTTACGATTTTTTGTTGGTCTGCACAGGCTCAGGTCAATGATTGGGAAAAGTATGCTGATTCGTTACGAACAAATGTATTAGATGACGGAGAGATTGAAAAAGAGTATATGTTGCCCGAGTTATACATGAATTTTTCTAAAGAAGAATTAGAACGTATAAAAATAGAAAATGCGTTACGTAGACGAATTTTACGCGTATATCCTTATGCCGTTTTAACAAGTCATAACTTAACAAACTTAAATGCTGAAATGGCTAAATTAAGTACTAAAAAAGAACAAAGACGCCATTTAAGAAAAACGGAAAAGTATTTAAAAGAACAATTTGAAGAGCGATTAAAAAAACTATCTCGTAAAGATGGACAGATTTTAGTTAAATTAATTAACCGGCAAACAGGGCAAACTACTTTTGAATTAGTTAAAGATTTAAAAAGTGGATGGTCAGCGTTTTGGAGTAATCAAACAGCGAAGTTGTTCGATATCAATTTAAAAACAAAATATGCCCCAGCTGATGTTTTAGAAGATTTTTATATTGAAATGATTTTACAAGAATTGCGTGATGAAGGCAGAATACAGTATAGAGAAGCTGCCCGAGATTTAAATATGAATAAAGTAAAAAGTCATTGGAAAGCTACTTTAGGCGATTCTGGCTATTATCCAAACGAAAATTAATCAAATATTTTTGATACCTTTGCAATAAGTAGTAAATTCATGGAACAGTTTATAGTATCGGCAAGAAAATACCGTCCGCAAACATTTAAAGATGTTGTTGGTCAGCAAACCATTACCAACACTTTGATTAATGCTATAGAAAACAACCATTTAGCGCAGGCATTGCTTTTCACAGGTCCTCGTGGCGTGGGGAAAACTACTTGTGCCCGAATTTTAGCTCGAAAAATTAATCAAGTGGGATACGATGATCCCACCGAGGATTTTGCGTTTAATGTATTTGAGTTAGATGCTGCTTCAAACAATTCGGTAGACGATATCCGTAATTTAATAGACCAAGTGCGTATACCGCCTCAAACAGGTATCTATAAAGTATATATTATTGATGAGGTGCACATGTTGTCTTCGGCGGCTTTTAATGCTTTTCTTAAAACATTAGAAGAACCACCAAAACACGCTATTTTTATTCTAGCAACTACAGAAAAGCACAAGATTATACCTACCATTTTATCGCGTTGTCAAATTTTTGATTTTAAACGTATTACTGTAAACGATGCAAAAGAGCATTTAAAAGAAGTAGCGGTTAGCCAAAATATTACTTTTGAAGAAGACGCCTTGCAAATTATCGCTCAAAAAGCCGATGGGGCCATGCGTGATGCCTTATCTATTTTTGACCGCGTCGTGTCGTTCTGTGGTAATCATTTAACTCGACAAGCTGTTGCAGAAAATTTAAACGTTTTAGATTATGATTACTATTTAAAAGTAACTGATTTAATTATCACAAATGACATTCCTAATCTGTTATTGGCTTTTGATGATATTTTGGCAAAAGGTTTTGACGCACATCATTTTGTAAGTGGTTTAGCATCGCATTTTAGAAACTTATTGGTATGTCAAAATCCGCAAACCTTGAACTTATTAGAAGTTAGTGATGAAAATAAAAATTTATTTTATGTGCAATCTCAAAAATTAAGTCAATCACAGCTTATAGAAGCCATTGATTTATCAAATAATTGTGAATTAAAGTACAAAACTTCTATGAATCAGCGATTGTTAGTGGAATTGTGTTTAATGCAATTAGCTACCATCACACACCCTGAAAAAAAAAATTTAAATCTAAATTAATACCAGCGTCTTTCTTTAAAAAATCGATTAAGAACCGCAATGATATTGTAGTAGAAGATCTTAAAAAAGTAGAAGCACCATCTAAGGTTGAATCAAAGTTAGAGGACGATCAAT
>JAHAYQ010000270.1 GCA_018384465.1 Myroides sp.
TACCAAACACCATTGCCAGCGGCAACGACTTATGGTGCAGGTACTTTTGCCTGTTATGTAGATGGCAAAGCCTACATTGCAAAAAAAAATGATATTACTGCTTTTTATCAATTTTACCAAGGCAAATATGGCTTGTCTATTAGAGGGGAATGGGCAAAAAATGATCAAAATAGAGGAATAAGTTTAGATGGTAATAATACGGATTTATTGATTGAAGGAGCTACATATCCTTTAGGGAAAATAGGAATTGGAATTGAATATTATTCAGGTAGTGTTTTTTTTATGCCTGCTGCTAATTGGTATTATACTAATGATGAGCAAACAGGAGAACTTAAAATATCCAAATTCGATGAAATAAACGGTATACTCTCAGGTACGTTCTGGTTTAACGTAAAACGTCCAGACGGACAAATTGTTGAAATCCGTGATGGGCGTTTCGATGTTAAATATGCAAGCTAATTATTAATATATATTTTATAAAATGAAAAAACTACTACTATTTGCTTGCCTGTGGGCTGGTATGGGGATGTATGCCCAAGAAATTGAGGTTGACCATGAATTTGGTAACCAACTTGCTCACCCATTTTTACAGTTAGAAAGAGATAGAATACCTGGTGGCGTTTTGCTAGATTACTCTTTAGGTTTAACAGACTTAAAGTTGTATGACGGCACTTTAAGAGAAAATGCTGATATAGACATTACTGTTTATAGTAATATTTATAAAGAAATTTTTATGGGTATTGTAAACTCTGAGGGTGAACAAAACATGCAAACTTTGAGGCAATTGGTAGACCAGTGGGCAGTATACCGAACGCAAACAAATTCAAAGGAAACAGAACAAACAACATTGGTATTATCGGGTATTTTAAGTAATTACGCTTATATTGATGAAGTAGCTGCTGATGATAGAAACATTTTAGTAGAAAACAATCAGTTTATAGATGTGTATAAAAACGGTGTATGGCAAAATCCTTATAAAACAGGTAAGGCTTTTGCAATAGCAGCACCAATTAATAATTTGACTACTGGTAACTTTAGCCTATTGTTGCCCGAAGATTTGTTTATTGGTAATGCAAAAGAAGAAATTTCCAGCATACAAATGCAGTTAGACAGTAGTAAACACTGGCAATCAATGAATTTTAACGAACCTATACCTGTTGAAATTACCACAGAAGGTAAGCATAATTTAGTATTTAAAATTCAATTACAATCAGGACAAATATTAAACACTCGCTTACCTATTCATATTAAATTTCCTCACATCCCTATTGATGTTTCAACAAACGTTAAAATTGTAAATGATAAATACAGTGCTACTTTAAGAATAGATTATATGAATGACAGGGTTAAAAAAATAACTCGTCCGTTGATTGTAGCTGAAGGTTTTGATTTAAGTAGTGTGACTAATCCCGAAAAAAAAGGAGGAGATTTGTCATTGGGAGACTTTGGAATAAGTTTAAGAGGAGAATTAGCAGCTATACTAAATAATAATGACCAGCAATACGATATTATATATGTAGATTGGCATAATGGTGTGGGGGATATAAGAGAAAATGCCGAAACACTTAAAAAAATTATAAAATATGTAAATGATAAGAAGGCAGAAAACGGTAGTACAGAACCTAACGTAGTTGTTGGGCAAAGCATGGGTGGGCTGGTTAGTAAATATGCCTTAACCAAATTAGAACAAGAAGGGTATAATCACCAAGTAAAATTATTTGTTACACACGATTCTCCATTGCGAGGTGCTGTTATTCCAGCAGGTGCTCAGTTTATGGTTCGTCACGTAAATACAGTCTATATTTCCAATCCATTTTTACAATCATTAGGTGATATTGTTTTACCAGCATTAGATGATATTGTAAGTATGTTTGGCGGTAGTTTTTTAAATCAGTTTGGGTATGGTGGTAGTAATTACCTTACTATAATAGATTGCCCGGCAGCAGTACAAATGTCTAAAAATTATTTAGATCCTACTTGGCAATTTAATGATGGTTTTCATACTTCTTGGCAAAATGAGTTTGATGCTTTAGGTTACCCAACACAAGCTGGTATTAGAAATGTTGCTATTAGTAATGGTAATATGTGTGCCATTGATCAAGGATTTAATGCAGGCGATAATTTATTTCTTTATAATAAGCATACATCAAGTGTGAATGAAGTTAATAATACTTTAATTAACTTTTCAATGACTTTTTGGGGGGCTACAACAAATAACATTGGTTTAGTCCTGTATTCTATGATTCCTTTATCATCACAATTAAGAGCTGATTTTCAAATAAAAACTATCCCTGAGCAATATGCAGGTAATAGAGAAGTGTACCGAGGGATATTAAAATTTGATAAAAGATTAAAAATAGGAAAATTTATTAATATTGGATTTACCAAAACGGTAATGGAAAAAATAGGAACAGCTCCAAATAATTTACTACCTATTGAAAATGAATCTGGTGGTAGTTATAACATAAGAGAACTAAGTAGTTTAATTGACAATTATGTTCTTCAAGATCAGTTTTCTTTTATACCTGTGGCTAGTGCCTTGGATATAAGAAGAAATGGAGGTGAACCAAATTTAAGTGATTTTAGAAGGCCTTATGCAAATAAGAATAACTTAGGTGCTACTTCATTGTCCACACCTTTCCATGATTTTATTGCAGAGGTTACAGTAGCTAATACTGATAATTTTGAACATATACATTTTACAAGTAAATCTGGTAACTTTCTAGGTACTGAATTGTTAGAGCTTTTAAATAATTCCTCTAATTATGCTAATACCAATTGTGAAGCATTTTGTAATTTAGATGAAATTTATGGTGAAGAGAAAATTTGTAAAAACATAGAGTATTCTTTCAGTATTCCTGAAATTCCAGATGGAACTGTTGTATGGAGTGTAGGCGCCGATTTACAAATAGTTCCTGATAATGACGGAAGTGACAGTACAATAAAAGTTCGATTAAAAGATAACTATCCGAATGGTGGTGCAAATACAGTTACAGTTGTAATTAATGCTGGAGATTGTGGTAGGAAAACCCTAACTAAAACAGTATATGTAGGTATGGAACCACCTATGGCAATTTATGGACCAAATCAATTTTATTATTCAAACAATCCTAATCTAAATCTTCCACAAGGGGAACGTACTTATACTGTAGACCCTGTACCAGGCGCTTTATATTATGAATGGGGTGTAACGGGTGGTTTTGTAGATGTAACTAACTTCTCCCCTCAACCTACTCAGTGGGAAATTTATGCACCTACAAAAAATACAAACGAAATTGATGTGAAAGCTTCTGGACCGGCAACACTAAAAGTGCGTGCGTGTAATGATTGCGGATGTTCAAATTATACTTATTTACAAATTAAATCAGTTAATATTGATGATTACTTTCAGCAATATCCAAATCCTGCTGATGATCATATTACGTTGTCTTTAAAAGAAGGTGTTGAACCGCCTGTGCTTGAAGGAAATCGAACAGATGTTCGAATTTATGACATGCAAGGAATAATGAAAAAAGAATTTAATATTTCTTCTACAGGTGGCGAAACAAATGTTTCTGAACTTCCAATAGGAATTTATAAAATGTTAATTGATCTACAAAATGGTAGTTCTCAAGTTATAACTTTAAAAATTTCAAGATAGTTTATCTTAAATTTATTGTAGAAAAGCCCTAACAGATTAAATGTTAGGGCTTTGTTTATATTGATTACTTATTAAATTGAGTTTATTGATAGTATTCAAAGATATTTCGCAGGGATAAAGATTTATAGTAACTAGGATTAAGTACAGAAGATTGTAAAGTATTAGTGAAATGTAAAGTTTACAAATATCCCCCTGGTTTTCATAGATTCTATATTCCCTGTCCAAATACTATTAGGATTTTTGTCACGAATTAGTTCGTCCTGCAAACCAAATACACCACGAATAGAAGGTGAAAATTTAAAATATTCAAAATAAAAATCGATTCCTAAACCTAATTCATAGTTCGAAGTCCATTTTTTCATTCTAAAACGACCTTGATAGTTGTCTTCTTTTGAAGTTTCATTACTGCTTAAGTTCAACGATTGTGAAAAACCACCTAAAATATAAGGACGTATATTCCCTGCCCGAAGTGCTGAGAATTTTATTAGCATTGGTAGATGAATGTAATTAGATTGAACTGTTCTTTGATTTTTATTTATTTCAATAATATAAGGATAAAATAATAACCTATTAGTTGTAGCAAATCCTGGCTCGAAACGTATATTAAGGTGACTTATTATTCTCAAATCTAGTACAAACCCTACATTGAAACCAGTAGATGACGTTGTTAATATTTCTGAACTTTCATTTTGATTATAAAATTCTTCATTGTAATCAAATTTGAAGTTTAAAGAACTAAATCCTAAATAGTATCCCCAATCAAATCGACGGTCATCGTAGTCTTGTAAATTTTTATAAGGATTCTTTCCAAACATAGTCTGAGGGACAGTATTGATAGACAATAGGTTAAAAAATATAAGTAGAATGTATTTCGTCATGAAAGAAAAGAGATGATTTCCAAATATGATAACGAAAAATAAAAGAAAATATTTTTTTTAATTATAATAAACATTATTTATTTGTTGATATTGATGTTAAA
>JAHAYQ010000066.1 GCA_018384465.1 Myroides sp.
ATTCAAGAGTATATAGATTTCTAAGAAGGCGAAGCTGTTCAGCATATTACCCTAGCAACTGACGAAATCATTAAAACGCTTCCAGAAAAGAAAGCACTAGGTATAGAATATTTATCAACACAACCTCAAGCCTATTATGATGCTATCCCAGAACGTTTAAAAGATCATATGCACAGATTTAAAGAAGATATTAACGAGTTGCAAAAGTTAGGAATTATGATTGATGCAGATGAAGAAGGATATTTATTACAAATATTCACCAAGCCAGTAGAAGATCGTCCTACATTATTTTTTGAAGTAATTCAACGTATGGGAGCTCGCGGATTTGGTGCAGGTAACTTTAAAGCCTTGTTTGAATCTATCGAAAGAGAACAAGAAAAAAGAGGTACTTTATAATCTGTAAATTAATAAATCACTTTCCAAAAGTTAATATTGTGTTAAAGCTGTTTTGAGTGTATTTTTGTATCTATAAAAGCGTACATTTGCACTCACAAAAATAAGGTAGGTACTACCTCATTTAAGTGTAATAAATTTTTCATAATTTATAGTTTTTTGGTTGGTTAATAGCATAAAAACTCGGTTGGAAACAGCCGAGTTTTTTGTGTTTTTTGAATAAAAAAGTTCCTTAAATCTTCTTAAGGAGCTTCTTGGTATTTCTATAGTTAAATAAATTTAATGTGATCTGGCATTAATTTAATTCCTTCCATACTTATACTAAAAATAAAACGAAAAATACATAAAGTAGCTAATGCTAATAAAAAACCATACAGGTAAATTTTGTTGAATGTAAATTTATGAACAATCCATCTTATCAAAAAATATACACTAAGAAGTATTGTAATGAGTAAACTAATTAACCAACCGCCAGATTCATAAAGAATACCAAATGGAATAAAATCATGCATCTTTGGTATTTTTGCTAATACCCAGAATATAAAGCATAATATAATTAATGCACTTGTAATTTTATCCCATTGCGTTAAATTGCTTGTTTTTTTCATATTTTTATAATAAAGCCATAAATACTTTAACAGGTCTATTACCTTCAGGTCCATCGGGTTTACACCCAGGCCCACAATACAAATATTCACAATTAGTGCATTTTAAGTCATGCCATAAACAAAATACAGAAGAATAATAACAACATCCCGTATAATTCATACAACATCCCCAATCTGAACCACAACCAATGACACACTTTTCTGAACAATCACCTTTTTTAAAGATTATTTTATCATTTATATGTTGTTTAAAATCTTCTTTAGATATATAAAAAGAATACAAAGTGTCAAAAGTTACATTGTTTTGAGTTGAATTTTTTATAAAATTAACCATATCTATATCTTTTTGCCAACCTGTATTAGCAGCTTCAGTTTCTAATAAATCGATGTTATTACGTAAATGTACTAAATCTACTACAAAATCTTCTTGAAAGATAAAAAATGATTTTCCTATTAAAAATGATGGACTAATTGTGCCTTCAATAAATGTTTTTTCTTCATTAATCATTCTCAAATTAGCAGATACAGCGCTGTCTAGGTAAGCGAAAATAGAAAACAATTCCTGATTATAGTTGTTTTCGTGAACTTCATAGAACAATTCTCCATAGCCTTCTTTAAGCATAATATTTAATTTTTCAAGTAGTGGCTTGCCAATATTCAAATCTTTTAATTCATTTGCAAAGGCAATAGCTTTTGTTTGCTCGTCGTATTTCCAACCTTCTTTTTCGTTGTTAAACGAATAATCTAAGTTTAAAAATTCTTGCCCATCAACAGTATCTTTAAATACAAATGTGTTTTTGTATTCATGGTCTGTTTTTTCTAAAGTCACATTTAAAACCATGTTTTCGTAAACAACTTTGTAAGCTTGCCTTATTGAATCGTTTACACTTAATGTTTTTATAGTGTTGGTAGTGTTTTCTGTTTCTGTTTTAACTTTTTCATCTTCGTTACACGAGTAAAAAGTGCCAAAAACAAATAATGAAAGTAACAATACAAGTTTTTTCATAAAGTATTAAAATTTATATTTATACTACTCAATAATAATAATAATAGGCAATATTTTTTTGTTAAAGTTTTTAACACTGCAAAAACCTTAACACTTAGGGTTAAGTTTTTTTTAATTTTTGGAACAGATATTGTTTTGTATCTTTCGTAAAAATTGAAAAGAATATGAAAAATACACTTTTAACATTCATTTTATTAGTAGCCACTACCTTTAGTTTTGGCCAGTCCTCATCTTTTAAATCAGGTGAGTATCTTAAATTTCAAGTATCTTATGGTTTTATAAATGCAGGTATAGCCACTTTAGAATTAAAAGAAACCACTTATAACGGTAAAAAAGTATTTCACGCAAAGGGCAATGGCTATACAACTGGTGTGTCAAAAGCTTTTTTTAAAGTTAAAGATGATTATCAAAGCTATTTTGATCTAAAAACAGGGCAGCCTTATCGTTTTATTCGTAACATTAATGAAGGTGGATACACTCGCAATCAAGAAGGATTTGTAAATTACAACAACAATACTGTCTTAGTAAAAGATCATAAAAACAAAAATGAACATACTTATAATGTACATTCAGAAATTCAAGATGTTATCTCTGCTTTTTATAATTTGCGAAATCACCCCAAGTTAAACAACATAAAAAATGGTGAAACAATTGAGATAGATATGTTCTTTGACGATGAAATCTTTAAATTTAAATTAAAATTCATGGGTTATGAGAAAATTAAAACTAAATTTGGTACTGTAAATGCTATGAAATTTCGTCCGTACGTAATGTCGGGTCGAGTTTTTAAGGAACAAGAAAGCTTAACTATGTGGATATCAAACGATGAAAACCGCATTCCCTTAAGAATTCAAGCTAGTTTATTGGTAGGTTCTTTAAAAGCAGATTTAATTCAATACAAACATTTAAAAACCAATTTGAAAGTTATAAAATAATGGAAATTTCAAAAGAACGTCAGCAAAAAATTGATGCTTTAGAAAATAAGTTCAATACAATTGATCAAAAATTAGATACGCATTTAGAAGGTTTGTTGTGGCAAAAACCAATAACGTATTGGGATTATATTCAAACCGATGCCTTACTAAGTCTGCAAATTCAGAGATCAACCTTGCCTGATGAAATGGTTTTTATCATGTATCATCAAGTAAATGAATTGCTGTTTAAGATGATTTTGTGGGAAATTGAACAAGTTTGTCATACAGCGCAACCATCAACCAAATTTTTCACTGAGCGTTTAGGAAGAATTTCTCGTTATTTTGATATGCTTACCACATCGTTTACCATTATGGGCGATGGAATGGAAGCTGAACAATATTTAAAATTCCGAAACACATTAACTCCGGCGAGTGGCTTTCAAAGTGCACAATATCGATTAATTGAATTTGCATCAACCGATTTAATTAATTTAATAGATGCTAGATATCGTGCGAACATAGATCGCAATACGCCATACGAACATGCTTTTGAACATTTGTATTGGCAGGCAGCCGGAAAAGATTATAAAACGGGTAAAAAATCATATCTAATCAATGAATTTGAAAAAAAATACAAAAAGCAATTCATTGATTTTATGCAACAGTACAACACCACTAATTTATGGCGTAAATTTAAACAATTGCCAGAGCAAGATCAGCAAAATGAAGACTTGCGCCAAGCTATGCGCCACTACGATCGCACAGTGAACATTACTTGGGTTATGGGGCACTTTAAAGCAGCTAAAAAATATATTGAAAGCGAAGCTGGGCCACAAGAAGCAACCGGTGGAAGCGACTGGAAAAAATATATGCTGCCAGAATATCAGCGTAGAATATTTTTTCCTGAATTATGGACTGCAGAAGAATTAGCTAATTGGGGCAAAGGAGAATTGTAATGAATTTTATTAAAACAATATCGTTTCTATTTGTTTGTATAGCAGTTATATCTTGTGGTAAAAAGCAGGAAGATACTGAGTTTGCTGAAGTGTTTGTTGAAGCTGAGAAAAAAGAAATTCCACAATTTGCTTACGGTTTTTCTTTGAATGAATACCACATGGAACGCGATACCGTACAACGTGGTGATAATTTAAGTTTGATATTGGCACGGCACAATTACGATGCTACCGAAATTCATGAAATTGTTTCTAAAGTTAAAGATTCGTTTAACGTACGAAACATTCGTGCAGGTAGAATATTCACTCTTTTAAAAACTAAAGAAACCTTGCCGCGTTTAGAAGTGATGATTTATGAAAGAGACAGAACAGGTTTTCAAGTAATAGATTTTCGTGATTCTATTCATGCATATACCGTTAATTATCCGGTTACGTATAGAACAAGAACCATTGCAGGTGAAATTGACGGATCTCTTTCTGCATCGATCCAAAAAGAAGGTTTAGATCCAGGCTTGGCATCTTTATTAGCAAAACGTTTTGCATGGAATATCGATTTCTTTAAATTCAAACGAGGCGATAAATTTGCTCTTTCAGTAACAGAAAAATTTATCAATGACACCATTTATGCAGGAACAGAAGAAGTATTAGGAGCTTACTTTAATTATAATGGTAAAGATGTTTATGGTTTTCCTTATCAGCAAGCAGGTCAAAAAGAAGCTCAGTTTTATGATGAAAACGGCAAGCAAATGAAAACTATGTTTCTAAAAGCGCCATTAAAATACTTCAGAATTACCTCAAAATTCTCAAAAAACAGATTACATCCGGTACAAAAGCGCTTTAAAGCACACAACGGAACCGATTATGCAGCACCCCACGGAACACCTATTATGACCACTGCTTCAGGTACAGTTATTGAAACGGGATACACGTCGGGCAATGGTAATTATGTTAAAATTCGTCACGATGCTACCTATACCACACAATATTTGCACATGTCTAAAATTTTGGTTCGTCGGGGGCAAAGAGTTGAGCAAGGACATACCATTGGTAGAGTAGGAAGTACAGGTTTGGCAACTGGTCCGCATGTATGTTATCGCTTTTGGAAGAATGGAGTGCAAGTTGACCCATTAAAACAAAAACTACCAACATCTATGGCTATGGATAAAAAAGACCTAACAGCTTATTTAGCCAAAATAAATCCTATTAAAGAAGAGATAGATCATAAATTAGTAGAAAAATTCGATTAATGTTACCCAAAAAAAATCCAACAGAAACACTTGCATGGCAAAAATTGCGCGAGCACTTTTATGAAATTCAATTTGTAAAAATGCAAGAACTTTTTAGTCAAAACACTAATCGTATACAAGAGTTTCATATCGTATGGAACGATTTTTTAATTGATTTCTCTAAGAACAGAATAACTCCAAAAACCTTAGAATTATTAGTTGACCTGGCAGAACAAACCGGATTAAAACAAGGTATAAATGCGTTAGTAAACGGAGCTACAATTAACGAAACAGAAAACAGAAAAGTATTACATACCGATTTACGAGCTGTAAGTAACTTAAAAAATAAAGAAGTAGCAAACGCATTGCAGTTAATGCAGCAGTTTTGTGATCAAGTTATAAAAGGCGAATTAAAAGGATCAACAGGTAAGGCTTTTACCGATGTAATTAATATTGGAATTGGCGGTTCAGATTTAGGTCCGAAACTAGTTACCGAAGCTTTGGCAGATTATAAAAATCACTTAAACGTTCATTATATATCAAACATTGATAACGATAGTATTACCTCGCTAAAAAATAATTTACAGGCCGAAACTACATTAATTATTATTGTTTCTAAATCGTTTACTACGTTAGAAACCATAAGCAATGCCGATATTTTTAAACAGTGGTTGTTAGAAACAGGCTTGCGAACCGAAGATCATTTAGTAGCCGTATCGTCTAATATAGAAGAGGCGGTAAAATATGGTGTTGAGTCGCAAAACATTTTTCCAATGTGGGATTATGTCGGAGGGCGGTATTCGTTGTGGAGTGCAGTAGGTTTAAGTACCGCATTGTCTATAGGCTTTAAGCATTTCAAACAATTGTTAGAAGGCGCCGAACAAATGGATCGTCATTTTACTGACACCCCATTTAAAGATAATATTCCTGTGGTGTTAGCCTTGCTTTCGGTTTGGTATAATAATTTCTTTTGTTTTGAAACCGAAGCTGTAATTCCGTATGTTGATAAACTAAAAATGTTGCCCGCATACTTACAGCAGGTAATGATGGAAAGTAATGGAAAAAATGTAGACAGACAAGGAAATCCTGTGAATTATGAAACCGGAACTATTGTTTGGGGAGAAGTAGGGACCAATTCACAACACGCTTTTTTTCAATTATTTCATCAGGGAACAAAAATTATTCCAACTGACTTTATAGGTTTTGTGAATCCGTTTTACCCAAGTGATCTGCACGATTTATTAATGGCAAATTTCTTTGCACAAACCGAAGCTTTAATGAATGGTAAGGAAGGAATTTATCAAACCGATAAAATCAATGATAACAATGCCGTGTATAAAGAATTTAAAGGTAACCGACCGTCAAATACTATTTTAATTGATAAGCTTACACCAAAATCATTAGGAAGTTTATTGGCGATGTACGAACACAAAACTTTTGTGCAAGGTTTTATTTGGAATATTTATAGTTTTGATCAATTTGGAGTAGAATACGGCAAGGTTTTGGCGAACAATATTAAAGCAGAATTACAAGACGGAAATATAAAACAACACGATTGTTCAACGAATTTTTTATTGAATCATTATTTAAAAATTAGAAAATAAAAGAAACAAAAAAACCATTTTACTATCGCAAAATGGTTTTTTTATGTGTATAATTACCATTAAAAACGGTAACCAATATTAATACCGGCATTTAATTCTATACCCATAAATTCTTTAGCAACATCTTCGTTAAAGTTTCTGCCAATGTTCACGAAAGGGGAAACTGTAAACGCATCGTTTTTAACCAATTTGTAACCTGCACCTACTCCGATAATAAATGAATTCATATCGGTTTTAAATCTTTGGTAAACACCTTCGGCAACTTTTTTATCTTGCTCGTAATCACCAAAACGATATTTTAAGAACGGTTGTGCGTAAAAGCCCGATGCGTGTTCGCCTTCTTTACCTCCAAAATAAAAACTGTAGTTCACAGCAATGGCATTGGTATTGAATTGTTTAAACTTTCCTGCTTTTTTATTTTGTCCGTAGTACGAAAAACGATCGTTAATTAATAAATCAACTCCTACCGATTGGTCTTGATCAATAAAATGCTCGTAACCTATTTCAACCGACTGGTTTACAATGGTGTTGAAAATATTTAATTCTACCTCGTTTAATGCTTGTGCTTGTACGTTTGCTGTACCAATTAATGCACAAATGGCAATTGCTACTTTTTTCATATCACTATAATT
>JAHAYQ010000289.1 GCA_018384465.1 Myroides sp.
TCCTCTGTAAAAACAACTTGAATGTGTTCTAAACTTGATGTTGATAAAGAAATTCCTTTAAAATCGGCTTTAACAGGATATTTTTTATGACTACGATCTACCAATACAGCGGTTTTAAATTTCTTAACCGGCACTTCTAAAAAATAACGCACTCCATAAATTAAGGTAGCGCCTGAATTCATTACATCATCAACCAAAACAATTGATTTATTTTCGTAATCTGTCTGTTCTAAATCGGTAATAATTTCCTGTAATGGATTTTGCTTGTTAATTTCTACCTTTGCTAATACAATTTTTAAATCGGAAATTAATGCCAACTCTTGACTGATTTTTTGCGCAAAAACATAACCACTGTTAGCTATACCAGCAATAACCACTTCGGTTTCTTCAAAAAATGTTTCATAAATTTGATACGCTATTCTTTTTGTTATTTGCTGAATCTGTTTTTGATTGAGAATGATATTTTGTGCCATGTTACTTTTTTAAAATAATAAAATATTCGTTGTTTTGTCTGGGTTTTATAGAATTATAACAAGGTTGCAACGTTTCAATAAGAAAATTTGTTGAAAACAATTGTTCATATTCCTCTAAGCTACCTCCAAACGGCGGTCCTTTTTCTGTCAACGGAAAGGCAAACAATACGCCTACCAATTTTCCATTAGGCTTTAAAAGACTGTGCATTTTATTTACATACAAAGGTCTTAATTCTGGTTGTAATGCACAAAAAAATGTTTGTTCAATAATAAGGTCGTAAGTAGCTGAATGTTCAAAAAAATCATCGACTAACAACTGTTGTTTTGGAAAGTAGGGATTTGCTTTTGAGAAAGAATTTATTGGTGTTTCAGAAAAATCCAATCCATAAACATTTTTGAATCCTTTTTCGTACAAATATCGCAACTCGTATCCGTTACCAACACCCGGAATTAAAATCTTAAGTTCCTTATTAGTTAATTGATCAATATACTCTTTAATAGGTGTGGTAACAGCACCTGCATCCCAAGGAATATCGTTAGATAAATACCTTTTTGTCCAATACGCTTTATTCAAGTTCATTTTTTAATTGTTCAAAATAAGGATCATCATCTAAATATTCATCCATATCTCTACGGTCTTTTTTGGTTGGTCTTCCTTCACCTTTGGCTCGATAATGTTCTTTTGCTAAACGCAACAATTCAAGATGTTCAAATGCTTCGGGCGGAGTTTCATCTTTACGATACATATCAACTAATTTGGCTCCTACCCTATTTGGTGGCAAATCTAAAACCGAATATTGATAATTAATTTGATCTTTCCTTACTGAAATTTTATCGCCCGCAAAAACCTCACGCGAAGCCTTAGCTTGCTGATTATTAACAGAAACATGCCCTTTTTTTATAGCTTCGGTTGCAATACTACGGGTTTTATACAAACGTATACACCACAAATATTTATCTATACGCATTTTGATATTATAAAATTGGGTTAATTATTAAACAAAAATAAAGGAAAATTGTATCTTGCACCATTAATTTACGTTAAATGAAAAGATTTTTTATATCAGCTGTCGTATGCAGTTGCTCTTTATTATTATGGAACTGTAAATCTGATGATGATACGAATAAGGTAGTTGATCGTGACCGCCAAGAAGTTTACACTGAAAATATCAGCGAAATTGAAACTTTTTTAAAAGGAAACAGCATCACAGTTGTAGATGGTGAATTAACTTTTAATGAGGTCTCTAATGGCAACACTTCTATTTGGGATCAAAACCAATATCCCTTACAATCGGTTACTTTAGAGAACGACACCTATACTTTAAGCAGTCAAACCAATAAATACACTAAGATTAACGATGCAGTTTCGTATAAAGTGTATTATTTAATTATTAATGAAGGTGGTGGTGAAACGCCTATGGTGCACGATAATGTATTTACTTCATACACCGGATATAACTTAGACAAAACTATTTTTGACAGCTTCACTTTTGGTTTTTGGAGTGCGTATCCTGCATATTCATCATACAGTGAAGTGATTCCAGGGTATCGTCAAATTTTACAAAAGATAAAAACAGCATCTGCTGTTACTGACAATGGCGATGGAACGTATTCATACGAAAACCCAGGCAGAGTGGTTGTATTTATTCCATCGGGCTTAGCATATTTTAGTTCTTCTCAAAGTAATATTTCGAAGTATTCGTCATTAATTTTTGATATCACTTTAATTTCTCTAAAAGAAGCCGATCATGATAACGATGGTATTTTAGATAAATATGAAGATGTTAACGGCAATGGAAATTTATGGGACGATGACACAGATGGCGACGGAAAACCAAATTTTTTAGATCTTGATGATGACGGCGATGGATTTACTACTCGTGAAGAAATTACCTACCAAGTAGAAGAAAATGGCGAAATGGTTAATAAACTATATAGTTTTGATCAAATTCCGACTTGTACAAACGGATCTGTAAAAAAACATTTAGACAAATCGTGTCATTAAAATACACCTTTACTTTTTCCATTAAAGCGAAAAAGTAATTACAAGTTCAAACACAAAAAAACCTGTCTAACACAGGTTTTTTTTTCAATTATAAACTATGAGCGCATTAAATATTGAAAAATTAATCCATGACGATCTGGATTATTTATTAACCAAAAAAAGTGAACAAGGTGAATTAACCTTACACAAGGTTATTGAAGTGGCTGCGTATGTTGCTGCCAAATATCTGAGAATAATTTACACCAAGAATAAAGAAATTAAACCCGAAGAATTAAACGGCGTATTTGGAATTATCAGTAATTTTTACAGCGAAATTTTCAACAATGAATTGCAAGATAATGAATACCAAAAAATTAGTTCTACGGCGTTAGATTTGCTTCAAGATACTAATTTTGATAATAATTGCAAGGAATATTTTGCTTCATAAATATTACATTTTAAAGTTCGAAACCAGCTTACTAAACACTAAATAATCTTCCAAATCGCCAAGGTTTTTAGTAAGTACTTTGCATTCGTAATGTAAGGTAATAACATCGTTTATATCTTCCATTTGTTTAAGCTCCAATCGCTTACAAAAGCTTTTTATATCTTTTTCTATCTGTTGGCGGTTTTCGTAATCGGTTTTTCTTATCTGAATTTCAATGCTTTTTAAAGAAATCATCGTTAAAAACTTTCTATTAATAATCCCCCCTAAATGGATAATAAAAAAACTGGCTGCCAAAAACGTTAATGCGGTGTAAAATTGACCAAAACCAATACTCATACCTATGGCTGCGGCTATCCAAATAATACTTGCGGTGGTTAATCCGTTAATACTAAAACCATCTTTAAAAATAACACCCGCGCCTAAAAAACCAATTCCACTAACAACATACGAAGCTATCCGAGTGGCATCTTCAGATTCACCGCCACCCAATTTGTAAGAAAGTACGGTAAATAATGTACTACCCAAGCAAATAAGAGTAATGGTTCTAAACCCGGCAGCTTTGTCTTTTAATTCTCGTTCGGCTCCTAGCATCATTCCTACTAATAATGACGAGACGGCCTTTACCAAATCTAAAACTTCCCATTGGTCTGAGACTATATTAACAATATCCATAGCAAAACAAATTAAAAAGGTTAACGCTAATACGTTAACCTTAATATACAATAAAGTTATAAAAAAACTTTATTTAATCATTAATTTGTGAGCATATTCTCCTGAAATAGATTTGAATTTTAAAATATATATACCTGTTTTGCACGCAGATACATAAATAGTCGTTTTATAATCTAATCTTTTTGGTGCTACTTGTTTACGTGTCATATCAAACATTTCTACAGCAGTAGCTTCCTCCAAAGAAGAATCAATAAACACTTTGTTACCACTTACTGGATTTGGATAGATGTTTAATTTAGTTTGCATTTCGTGATTTTGAGTAGAAGCCAAACCATTACCAATACCTACTGCATACCATGCCTTAGCCACTTGAGTAATTTCATTTGAACTGTATCCATATAAAATTCCTACAGCCTGCATGGTTTTATTTGCATATCCAGTCGCAGTTTTTAAATATTTGTTACAGTTTTTTTTGTGAGAAATGTTAGTCTATAACATATCTTTTTAATTTGTAATTAAACTCTTCAAATTGTTAAGTAAATTAATTTTGATTGATAAGGAACAACGGATTAAAAATTAGTAAGTTTGTACTGTTTCATACAAATTTAATTAATCAAATAGTATCATGGCTAATACCTTTGCAGAAGACTTAATCTTGGGAGGCGACAGAATTATTGAGCAAAAACAAGCGTTATCAGACAAAACATTAAAGATTAACTTAAACCGAAATATTTACGGATCTTTTGCTGAAATTGGCGCAGGTCAAGAAACAGCTCGCCATTTTTTTAGAGCCGGTGCTGCATCAAGAACCATAGCGAAAGCCATGTCTGCATACGATAAACAATTTAGTGATGCTATTTATTCTGTTGAAGATGATGGAAGGTATGTAACAGAAAGTCGTTTACAAAAGATGTTAGATCATGAGGTACAACTTTTAGAAGAACGTTTAGACCACAATAACAATCCAGACCGTATATACTTTAGTTACGCTAATACAGTAGCAACCATAGATTTTGCTAAAAAATTTAAAGGACATGGATGGGTAGGAATTCGATTTCAGAATGAGCCAAAAGGTGAGTTTAATGAAATCATAATCCACATACAATTTAAGGAAAACGACGTATTGCTTCAACAAAGAACTTTAGGTATTTTAGGAGTAAATTTAATATACGCAGCTTTTTATCAATTCCACGACCCTAAAAAATTAATATACCATTTATATGATCATTTAGATAAGGATCAATTAGAAATTGATACGATCAACTTTTCTGGACCTGCTTTTAAGAACGTAGACAACCGATTAATGAGTTTATTTCTTGTAAAAAATGGTATGTCTGATGCGGTTATGTTTGCGCCAAATGGTAAAAACATACTTCCGGCAAACACTTTATTTCGTAAAAACGTTCTATTATTACGGGGCAGTTTCCGTCCGGTTACCATCGTAAATATAAATATGTATCAAAAATCGCTGCAGCAGTTTTTACAAAAAAATGATCTAACCGACGAAAAAACACAGGTTATATTCGAAATCACTTTAAACAATCTATTAACTTTAGGAGAATTAGATGAACAAGACTTTTTAGACAGGGCAGAATTATTATGTGCATTAGGACACACAGTAATGATCTCAAATTTTAAAGAATATTTTAAGGTAGTTGATTATATATGGAATTACTCTAAAGAAAAGATTGCTTTAACGATAGGTGTTCCAAGCTTACTGGAAATATTTGACGCTAAACACTATACAGAATTAAGTGGTGGTTTATTTGAAGGTTTAGGAAGATTATTTAAACATGGACTTGAAATCTACGTTTATCCCTTATTAGAAGATGATGATAAAGTTATCAATAGTAAAAATATTACTTTACATGACGAACGCATCAGAGCCATTTATGATTATTTTATAACAGAAAATCAAATCATTGATATTGAAAATTACGAGTTAAAAAACTTAAAGATTTTCTCTCACAAAGTGTTACATAAAATTCAGCATAATGAGGAAAGTTGGACAAAGGAAGTTCCAGACATGGTAGCTAAACTTATTAAAGAAAACAAACTTTTTCAAAACAAGCATTCATAAAAAATCAAAGGAGCTTACAACACTGTAAGCTCCTTCTTTTTGAACACACTTTTTATGCGAAAAAATGAATTCTTTCTTTTAACCAAAATGGCCGCTG
>JAHAYQ010000301.1 GCA_018384465.1 Myroides sp.
TACATTCAAGCACAAGATGACACGGAAGGGTTATTGAATGAACTTTATATATTAACAAATCCAGAGTTTGAAGTTTCATACCAAACAGAAGAAATTGAACAAGTAAATTGGAACGAAGAATGGGAAAAGAACTTTGAACCTATTAATGTTGACGATTTATGTTATGTTCGCGCTCCGTTTCATGAACCTAAGAATGTTCCGTTTGAAATTGTTATTGAACCTAAGATGAGTTTTGGTACTGGGCATCATGAAACTACTTTTATGATGATGAAGCATTTATTAAATTTGAATGTGGAAGGATTAACCGTTTTAGATATGGGTTGTGGTACAGCTATTTTAGCTATTTTAGCATCTATGAAAGGAGCTGAAAAAGTGGATGCGATAGATATTGATAATTGGTGTTATTTAAATTCTATTGAAAATGCTGAGCGCAATAACATTAAAAATGTTGATGTTTACGAAGGTGATGCTACTTTATTAGAGGATAAATTGCATAAATATGATTTAATTATTGCCAATATTAATCGCAATATTTTGTTGAATGATATGCAAGCGTATGCACAAACTTTAAAAGTAGGTGGTGTAATTTTATTCAGTGGTTTTTATTTGGAAGATATAGAAGTAATTGAACAAGAAGCAAATAAAAACAATTTATTTTTAGATGCACAGTTAGAACGCAACAATTGGGCGTCACTAAAATTTTTAAAAAAGTAAATATGAGTACAAAAGAGCAAGTAAAAGAAGAGGTTAAAATTGACGAATTGTTAAACAATGAAAGTGTAATTGTTCTTTATAATGATGATGTAAACACTTTTGATCACGTAATAGATACTTTGGTTCGGGTTTGTAGCCATGAGCCTTTACAGGCAGAACAATGCGCCATGCTAGTGCATTATAAGGGCAAATGTGATGTAAAAACGGGTAGCTATAAAGAATTGGTTCCTATGTGCAGCGCACTGTTAGATGCTGGTCTAAGTGCCGAAATTGAATAAAAAAAAAGCTTATTAGAGGGGTCTAATAAGCTTTTTTTAATCGAGCTAAATCAATTTTATTGTCACGGTCTTTAATGGTTTCGCGTTTATCGTACAGTTTTTTACCACGTGCCAAGGCAATTTCTACCTTTGCCAACCCTTTTTCGTTGGTAAATAAACGTAAGGGTACAATGGTTAATCCTTTATTTTGAACACTTTTAAGCAACGATTTAAGTTCTTTTTTGTTTAATAACAATTTTCGTTCGCTTTTTGCTTTATGGTTATAGTGCGTGCCAAACGAATATTCCTCGATATGCGAGTTAATCATAAACAATTCTCCGTTCTGAAATTCACAGAAACTATCGGCAATAGATGCCTTACCCAGACGAATTGATTTAATCTCTGTTCCTGCTAATACAATACCAGCGGTATATTTCTCTAAAAACTCAAATTCGAATTTTGCTCGTTTATTTTGTATGTTCACATTTTTCTGCATAGCGCAAATTTACTAAAAGTTACTGTTTTGTGAAACTATTTATCTTTCTTCCAAATAGAATAAATAATAACAATGCCTAAAATACCTGAAATTAAAAATCCAATAAGACCTAATAGGGAATTTCCGAAAAACAAGGGCGGAATATGTGCCATCATTAAAATTGATGATCCAATGGATAATGCCGCAATGATTATGGCATAGGTTAATCGGTTAGATGCGTTCTGTAAGGTTTTACGCATATCTTCCAATCCTTCAACTTCAAAATTTACCTTCAACTTATCGTCTTTTATTTTTTCTAAAAGAACTGTGAGGTCGTCGGGCAGGTTTTGTAGATTTGAAGCTAAAATCTTAAGGTGTTTCAGTGATTTTTGAGCGATCTTTTTTGGGCCGTATTTTTTTAGTGCCAATTCATTAGCATACGGGCGCATACTTTCCATTACGTTTAGTTCGGGATCTAATTGCTTGCCAATGCCTTCAATAATTGATATGCCGCGTAAAAGCAAATAAATAAATTCGGGCATTAACACATGATTATTCGCCATGATTGATTTCACTTTAGCTACAATGTCATTGACATTAATTTCATTTAAAGCCGTATGCTCTAACATGTGAAAAATGTCGTATATATCTCGTTCTAAAGTTTTTTCATCTTCAATATGATATTCAATTGCTAAACGTTTAATGAGTCGAATGATCTTTTTTGCATCTTGTATCATAAAGTTTTCAATGATACTTTCTAACAGTTCCATATCACCTTTCATGATTTGTCCCATCGATCCAAAATCGATAAAACTAACTTTTTTATCCGCTCGTATGAACACATTTCCTGGATGGGGATCGGCATGAAAAAAACCATCTTCTAAAACCATTTTCATAAAAAGAACAATACCCAATTGTGCCACTTCTTGTGGTTGCATGCCCACTTCTATGATTTTTTCTTTGTTGTTTACTTTAAAACCATCAATAAACTCCATTGTTAACACATTGTTGTTTGATAGGTTTTTGTAGGTTTCGGGCACGTAAACTTCAGCGCGTGTGGCAAAGTTCTTTCGAAACTTTTCAATATTATGAAATTCGTTGGTGAGCGAAAGTTCACGGTGCATATTATTTTCAAACGAATTAATTAATTGCATCAAGCTCATTTTTCTTGCAGCATCATAATTCTTTTCTAAAATAAAGGCCAAATCTTTCATGATCATTATATCTGATCGAATAATTTGTTCTATGCCAGATCTTTTTACCTTCACCACAACTTTTTCTCCATTTATCAACCGTGCCATATAAACCTGTGAAATAGATGCAGAAGCAATAGGAGTAGGGTTTACGTATTCAAAATGTTCTTTGGGATCGATGAGTAATTCGTCGCTTAATTTTTGGTAAATATCCAACTCTTCCGGCGGAACATTGTCTTGTAGTTCGGCTAATTGAGCAATCATTTCAGGTGGTAAAATGTCTTCGCGATTACTAAACATTTGTCCTAACTTAACATAAGTAGGCCCTAATTCCTCTAAAACCAAACGCACTCTTTCATACACACTTAATTTAAAGAGTTCTTCGCCTCGCCTAGAGCGTACAAAACCGCGTGGTAAAAATTTTTCGGCACTGGTGCGTGCAATAAGATCATCGAAACCATATTTTGATAAAATACTGATTACGTTGCCAATACGTTTGATTTTTTTGATTTGATTCATAGCCTTTTTATTGACTTTAAGATATAAAAAAAGTAGTAAGAATTTCTTACTACTTTCATAAAGTTTTATAGGTTAATTCTTCAGCGAAGAATTGGTGTTTTTAACAGTAACCTTTAAACCTTCTTCATCTGGAATTTTATCCATGAGCAACACATCATTTTCTTGAATATTGCCGTTGATTATTTCTTCTGCTAATAAATCTTCAACATACTTTTGAATGGCTCGTTTTAAAGGTCGGGCACCGTATTGCTTGTCGAAACCTTTATCGGCAATGAAATCTAAAGCTTCAGGCGTTAATTCTAATTGATAACCTAAATTGCTAACGCGTTCGTACAGCTTCTCAATTTCAATGTTGATGATTTTATGAATATGCTCTTTTTCAAGTGCATTGAACACAATTACATCATCGATACGGTTCAAGAATTCGGGTGCGAATGCTTTTTTAAGGGCATTTTCGATAACAGATTTGGTTAAATCATCTTGTTGTTCTTGTTTTGCTTTTGTTCCAAATCCTACACCAGTTCCAAAATCTTTTAATTGACGAGCCCCTACGTTAGAAGTCATGATAATAATGGTATTTCTAAAATCGATCTTTCTACCCAAACTGTCTGTTAAATGACCATCATCTAACACTTGTAGCAACATATTGAAAACATCCGGGTGCGCTTTTTCAACCTCGTCTAACAATATGACCGAATAGGGTTTTCTTCGAACTTTTTCGGTTAATTGTCCGCCTTCTTCGTATCCAACGTATCCTGGAGGAGCACCAACTAAACGAGAAATAGCAAATTTTTCCATGTATTCACTCATGTCAATACGGATCAATGCATCTTCTGAATCGAAAATTTCTTTAGCAATCACCTTTGCCAATTGTGTTTTACCAACCCCTGTTTGTCCTAAGAAAATAAAGGAACCAATGGGTTTGTTCGGATCTTTTAATCCAGCACGGTTTCTTTGAATTGATTTAGCAATTTTAGCCACCGCTTCATCCTGACCAATTACTTTGCCTTTAATAGCTTCGGGTAATTTTGCCAATTTTTTACTTTCGGCTTGTGCAATTTTATTTACCGGAATACCCGTCATCATTGAAACCACATCAGCAACATGTTCTTCGGTTACGGTAATTTTATTGTTTTTAGAGTCTTCTTCCCAACGCTCTTGTGCAATAGTTAAGTCTTTTTCAATACGTTTTTCATCGTCGCGTAAAGCGGCAGCTTCTTCGTATTTTTGACGTTTTACAGCATCGGTTTTCTTGTCGCGAACTTCTTCTAATTCTTTTTCAAGTTTTAAAATATCTTCCGGAACTTCAATGTTGGTAATATGTACACGAGAACCCGCTTCGTCTAAGGCATCAATAGCTTTATCCGGTAAAAAACGATCGCTCATGTATCTACTTGTCAACTTTACACACGCTTCAATAGCTTCTGGTGTGTATAGTACGTTGTGATGATCTTCGTATTTAGGCTTGATATTGTTAAGAATAATCAAGGTTTCTTCTTCAGAAGTAGGCTCTACAATAACCTTTTGAAAACGACGTTCTAAAGCACCATCTTTTTCGATGTACTGACGGTATTCGTCTAAAGTTGTAGCTCCCACACATTGAATTTCGCCTCGAGCCAATGCGGGCTTAAACATATTTGAGGCGTCTAACGAGCCTGTTGCACCGCCTGCACCAACAATGGTATGAATTTCATCTATAAAAAGAATGATGTCGTCGTTCTTTTCTAATTCGTTCATCACGGCTTTCATGCGCTCTTCAAACTGACCGCGGTATTTGGTACCTGCTACCAAACTTGCCAAATCTAAAGTTACCACACGTTTGTTAAACAAAATGCGCGAAACTTTTTTCTGTACAATACGCAAAGCCAAACCTTCTGCAATGGCTGATTTACCCACACCAGGTTCACCAATCAACAATGGATTGTTTTTTTTGCGACGTGACAAAATTTGTGAAACACGTTCAATTTCTTTTTCCCTACCAACTACAGGATCTAATTTCCCCTCTTCAGCCATTTCGGTTAAATCTCTACCAAAATTGTCTAAAACGGGAGTTTTAGATTTTTTTCCTCCTTTGTTTTGAGCTGACGGATTATTAAAGTTGTCTGACATACTGTCACCTCTTTCGTCATCGTCAAAAGCACTATTGCGAGGTTGTTCACTTAAAGATCCAGAATTAGATAATAAGCTTACGAATTCTTCTTTGGCATTGTCGTAATCAACCTTACAACGATTCAGAAGGATAGTTGTAGGATCTTCAGTATTACGAAGGATAGACATTAATATGTGTCCGGTGTTAATAACATCGGTTTTATATAATTTTTTTTCCAAAAATGCTCTTTTTAAAGCATTTTCGGCTTGTTTTGTAAGATGAATGTTCTTTTTTTCGGTGTTTATAATCTTATTAGGGTTTTCTGGAATCAAGGCTTCAAAGCGGTTTTTCAGAAAATCTAAATCAATTGATAAGTTTTGTAATATCGTGATAGCTTCGCCCTGGCTTTCGCGCAAAATACCAAGCATGATATGCTCTGTACCAATATAATCGTGCCCTAAACGTAAAGCTTCATCTCTACTAAAGGTAATTACTTCCTTTAC
>JAHAYQ010000317.1 GCA_018384465.1 Myroides sp.
CATAACTACCTGATTAGTTTTTTTACTTGTTCAATCGTATCAATTTCATTAACTGTTTTGTCTTTTCGCCATCTTAGGATGCGAGGAAATCTAAGGGCAACACCTGATTTGTGCCTATTACTGTAGGCTATCCCTTCAAAAGCTATTTCAAAAACCAACTCGGGTTTCACCGTTCGTACCGGTCCAAATTTTTCAATTGCATTTTTTGTTACAAACTTACTTACTTCTTGAATTTCTTTATCTGTTAATCCAGAATAGGCTTTGGCTATAGTAACTAATTTATCGTCCTTTTTTACAGCAAACGTGTAATCGGTATAATATCCACTGCGTCTGCCACTGCCTTTCTGTGCATAAATTAAAACAGCATCAATGGTTAATGGATCTATTTTCCACTTCCACCAATCACCTCTTTTTCTTCCTGCACGATAAGGCGCTAACGTGTTTTTTAGCATTAAACCTTCACTATTTTGTTGACGGGCATTTTGACGTAACTCATCTAATCCGTCCCATTTTGATCCTGATATAATTTCAGAGAAATAAAACTGCTCACTTATAAAATCACTAAAATAGGTTTCTAACATACCTCGGCGCTCGCTCAATGATTGCTCGCGAATATCAGTTCCGTTCCATTCTAACAAATCATATACGCAAAGAGCTACAGGCAATTCTGTCAACATTTTTTTGGTAATGGTTTTTCGATTGAGTCTTTTTTGCAAGTGAGAAAAATCATACACTTTTTTATCTTTAACCACCAAAAGTTCCCCATCTACCACAAAATCAAAAGGTAATTCTTCTGCTTTTAAAATAATTTCTGGAAATTGATGATTAATTAACTCCTCACCCCTTGACCATAAAAAGACTTCATCATCGCGTTTAATGAGTTGGGCGCGGATGCCGTCCCATTTATATTCTACCTGCCAAAGCAATCGATCTCCTAATTGCTGCAGTTCCTTATCTAACGGATAAGCTAAACAAAACGGATAGGGCTGACTTTTAGTAGTAGCCGTATAAACACCTGTAACCAGTTGCTCGAAATCAACCTTGTATAAATCCCAATCGCCCATAATGGCATGCGTTACAGCTGTTGCTTCTAAATTATAATATTTTGCTAAGGCATTAATAAGTGTTTTAGATGATACGCCTAATCTAAAACTTCCACCCAATAATTTATTAAAAATAAAACGTTCGGTTGTATTGAGTTCGCTCCAGCTTTTAAGCACATACGCTTTCTTTACTTCCTCTGGTTGATCTTTTAACGCTATAATCTCTGTCATCCATTCAGCTAACGATTTGTCTGCACTTTGCGATTCGTGTGGCATCAACAATGCAATGGTTTCTCCTAAGTCTCCAACAGCCGCATAACATTCGGTAAATAGCCATTCAGGAAGTTTAGTTTGTTCTAACACCCATTGCTTTAACAAATTAGTTGCAACGCTGCGCTTAGGCCTTTTGCCGGTAAAAAGTGCCAAAAACCATAGTTTGTCCTCATTGGAGGCATGTGCCAAAAACCATTCTATTGCAGTTATTTTCTGAGTTGTTTTATTGGTGCTTTCTAATTGCTGAATTAATTGGGCAAATACATTCATAGGCTTTCTGGAGTTTGTTCTGTTTCTTCCTCTTCATTGCCGAAAGCGGTGTGTAATTCTACTGCGTCTATACCTATCTCATTTAAATACTTTGCAAAAACAGCGGTTTGTCCGTGCGTTACATACACTTTTTCTGCTTGTGTTTCTTTTACTGCCGTAAGTAAACCATTCCAATCGGCGTGATCGCTGATAGCAAAACCGGCATCTGCACTGCGCCATCTACGTGCGCCACGCACTTGCATCCAACCTGAACAGATAGCATAAACCATGTGGGGTATTTTTTTTAATAAACTGGTATCTACCAATGAAGGCGGAACAATAACGATACCACCGTTTGTATGGGCTACCGACTCTCTGAAATCTAATGGATGATAGGCAGGTAAAAAAACACCCGCTTGTTCATAGGCCTGGTTTAATTTAGTAATGGAATAATGAGTGTAAATAGGAGCTATATTTTCTAATGCTTGTAAAATGCGTTGAGCTTTTCCCAAAGAATAACCTACAAACACAGAAGTTTTGCCTTGTGCATGATTTACTTTAACCCATTGTTTCATGGCTTGATTTTGTTTCTCAACGCTATCCCAATTGTAAATAGGAAGTCCGAAGGTACTTTCTGTAACAAATTCGTGACATTTTATGGGTTCAAAAGGAGTTGATAAGCCGTCGTCTTGAATTTTATAATCCCCCGATACAACAACAATTTTACCTTTATATTCCAGTCGTATTTGTGCAGATCCAATGATATGTCCTGCTGGATGAAAAGAAACTTTAACTCCATTTATATCAATAGGTTGATTGTAAGCAATACCTTGCACATCAATTGCTGCCCCTATTCTTAATTTTAAAATAGGAACGGTGAAATGATGACACAAATAAGATTTCATTCCCCATCTGGCATGATCGGCGTGCCCATGTGTAATTAATGCCTTATTAACCGGCTTCCAAGGATCAATATA
>JAHAYQ010000323.1 GCA_018384465.1 Myroides sp.
TGCACCGTAGCTTGTTTGGCAACGATGTAGTTTTTGTTTTTGTTACTGTCGTACACCGTTACCTTAATGCCGTTAGGAAAGCGGTTAAAAGGATATTTTGCTTTGGCGTAATCTAACATTTTAACAGCGTACATTTCTGCTTTTATCTTGGCAGAATCGGTGTACACTACATTAATAGAGTCGGCTTCTCCGGTAGGGTAGAGCTGTTTTTTGTTAAGATTTTGAATGTCTTTTAAATCGTTGTTACACGCAGACATTACAAAAGAAATAGCCGCTATATGTGCAAAATATCTTTTCAATTAATTAAATTTTCTTCGTTGGAACCATAGATCGTTAAAAGAAAGTCCCACGTTAATACCGTAGTAATTTTCTTTAATTAAGCCCATGTTGGTGTTTCCTCGTTGTCCGTATTCAAATCCGATGTTGATGTTTGAATTAAAACCTACTCTTCCGCCTACAGGAAACCCTAATCCTACATTTGCGTTAATTCCTTTAATTTCTTCGTTTTTAAGCACCAATCCGGTGTTTTCATAGTTGATGCCTGCACGATACGTCATGCGTTCAAAATAACTTGTAAACGAATTAAATTTTGGGGTGTACGATCCACCTAAACCAATCTTCATATAGTCGTTGTAATGGGCGTTGTCGTATTGATAAAACGAATTGTATTTCGATGTCTGTGTTGCGGTATATTCTGCTCCTAAAAACCATTTTAAGTGATTTCCAACACCTGCACCAATTGAATAGTTCATTGGCAATAACATACGATCGTTGTTAGCTTGTACTTTTCGAGTATCAAACTCCGTTAGATTACCTGCCGAGTTATAACTAACTATTGAGGTAGTGCTTGTTTGATCGTTTTTTAATTTCATTTCTGGACTAAAGGTAGCACTTGCGTACAAGGATACTTTGTTGTTGATTGGTTGTTCAAAGTTTAAACCGGCATTAAAAGCAAAACCGCTGTATTTGTTTTCGTCTATATGTTTGGAACCACGTTCTATGGCTACGCCTTCCCCATTATCCGTAATAAATTTTGTAAGGCTATTCTCTACCTTTCCGAAAAAATAACCACCATCAACTCCGATGCTAAAATTTTTATTAATGCGGTAGCTTAATCCTAAGAAAGCTCTGTTTAAACCACCATCACCTTGGTACTGTCTGGCTTCTGTAAAATCACCGTCTGTACCTATATTTTGTATATTATATCCTACAAAAGAATACGGCATGATACCCGCAGCAACATTCACCTTTCCGGCAGGAAAAGCCAATGCCAGATAATCAAACGAGCCAGTGCTTACTTTTTCGCTACTGTTTTGGTTTTTTAAGGTAGTGCCTTTGTAAGACGCTCCCATAGAAAAAGTTGTTGTTTGTAATTTAGAGTAAGAGGCGGGGTTAAGCGTGTTGATATGTAAACTATCTCGGTAAACCGCTAAGCCACCTAATGATTTAATTTCGTTAGCTCCTTTGAAATGCTTATCGCCAAAACCATAGAAGGAATAAGGAGAGGCAGTGCCTTGTTGTGCAAAAGTGTTTGTAAAACCTAATATAGCAACTGCCAGTATAATTTTTTTAGTCATTTGATACGATGTGTTTATGCAACAAAAATAAGCTTTCTAGTAGAAAGTTTGGATTGGCAAAGATGGTATTTTTTAAACGGTTTACCAAAAATTCAGAATTCCCTCCTGTTAAAATTACTGTTAAATTCTCATCTAAATGTTCGAAATGATCTATAAAAGCTTCAATTTCAGCAATAACGCCGTTTAAAACACCCGATTGTATTGAAGTTGAAGTAGAAGTACCCACGTAAGGATGTAATTCAGATATCTTTTCTAAAGGCAAATTTGCTGTATAATCATTCAAACTTTTATATCGAAGTCCGATCCCTGGAGAAATAGCACCTCCGTGGTACTGATCTGCCTTGTTGATATAGTCGTATGTAATACACGTACCGGCATCAATAACCAATCGGTTTTGATTAGGGTATTTCAACGTAGCACCTGCTGCTAATACAATACGATCAATACCCAATGTATGAGGGGTACTGTATAAATTTTTAAAAGGGATGGACGAATGGTGATCTACAATGATTAAATTACCTAAAGTTTTTAGGCTTTTTATTGTATTTTCAGACAGATTTCCTACGGATGATAAGATAATATCTGCGCAGTTTTCTATTCCTTGGATTTGTCTTGAAATATTTTTTACTAATTTTTCGTTATTGGTTATTACCAATTGTTGTAACGTACCATTTTCATACACAGCTACTTTGGTTCGTGTGTTTCCAACATCAATACAGATAATCATAATTTATAGGGCATAATTAAGCAAAGTTAGATAAATTTTTTTTGGAAAAGATTAGGAAATGTTGAAAAAAACCTCCTATATTTGCAATCGCTTTTGAGAGGTAGTTTACTAATCAAAAACGGTACCTTAGCTCAGTTGGTAGAGCAACGGACTGAAAATCCGTGTGTCCCTGGTTCGATTCCTGGAGGTACCACAAAAATAAAAAAGAGTTTTAATACTCGGTACCTTAGCTCAGTTGGTAGAGCAACGGACTGAAAATCCGTGTGTCCCTGGTTCGATTCCTGGAGGTACCACAAAATATGAAAAGAGTTATTTCTGATAGGAATAGCTCTTTTTTTATTTCTTTTATTCGTTAGTTACAACTACACACTTTTAGTACAAGATTCTGAGTTTCTAAATAAAATCTGTGTATATACTTTAATCTGAGGTTTAAAAAGTTGACTTTTAATCTGTAGTCAAACCTACGAACTTTTAATTTGTATTAATTTAGTTTAAAAATGCTTTAAAATTTGAGGTTGAATATGATTACTGTTCTTAGTGTTATATTTCATTTTTGAATCGAATTATATGTTTTGAAAATTTGGACTCAGCTCCCAGATCTGTGTTATGAAGTGTTATTCTATTGTAGACAATGAATGTAATGTATGCACTGAAATAAAGCTGATGTTTAGCTATAAGGTTTTTTTTAGAACAAAAGAGGTTGCATAAAAAAAACGCCTCGTAAATCGAGGCGTTAGATGATTAGTTTGTTTTAATATCTTTAAAATACATTTCTGCAAAGGAAATATTTCTACCGTGCTCTATACGTTTATGGAACACCGCAGGGCTTACTTCGTTCGGTTTAGAGAAACCACAAGCTCCAATAAACTCTCCAAATGCTTT
>JAHAYQ010000325.1 GCA_018384465.1 Myroides sp.
CTTGTTCCAGATAACGCGAACAAACCTTACGATATGCACGATGTAATCAACAACGTAATCGATGAGGATTCATTCTTTGAAATTCACAAAAACTACGCAGAAAACATTATCGTTGGATTTGCGCGTATCGCTGGAAAATCAGTAGGTATCGTTGCAAACAACCCAATGTTCTTAGCGGGATTTTTAGATGTGAATTCATCAATAAAATCGGCTCGTTTTGTACGTTTCTGTGATGCATTCAATATTCCATTATTAGTATTGGTTGATGTACCAGGTTTCTTGCCAGGAACAGATCAGGAATGGAACGGAATTATTGTTCACGGAGCGAAATTATTATACGCTTTATCAGAAGCTACCGTGCCTAAAGTTACTGTAATTACTCGTAAAGCTTATGGTGGCGCTTACGACGTAATGAACTCAAAACACGTTGGAGCCGATATGAACTTTGCTTGGCCAGGTGCAGAAATTGCAGTTATGGGAGCAAAAGGAGCATCAGAAATCATCTTTAAACGCGAGATTGCCGAAGCAGCAGATCCAGCGGCTAAATTAGCAGAAAAAGAAGCAGAATATGCTGAGAAATTTGCTAATCCGTACCGTGCAGCACAACGTGGATTTATTGACGAGGTGATCTTCCCACAAGATACCCGCAGAAAATTAATCAAAGCATTCAAAATGTTAGAAAATAAAGAAGTAGCTACACCAAACAGAAAACACGGAAATATTCCGTTATAGTCTGCTGTTATTCTATGTTTTTAAAGGATCTTGTAGCGTCCGAAAAAATGATACAGGATTAAACACATAAAACTTTATTTTAAACAGTACAGATATTCGTATTTGTACTGTTTTTTTAAGATTTTGACATTATTCCTGTTTTAGTCTTCTTTTTAAATAACGACAATAAACTTGTGCCCTGAACAATTCACAAGAGAAACTTGTTCCTTTCGAAAAGATTTGATAATTCGGGTGATGACTTTTTTTTGTATCGCTAACTTAAGACGAAACAAAATATAAAATAAAAAAAGATGTCTCCTTGGTTATGAGACATCCTCTTGCTATTAAGAACTTTGTTGTTCTTTAATATGTGCTTTAATACGGTCTTCTAATTCTTCTTGCAGTTCTGGGTTGTCTTTAATTAAACCTTTAACAGCATCACGACCTTGACCTAATTTGGTGTCGCCATAACTAAACCACGAACCAGATTTTTTAACAATTTCAAAATCAACCGCTAAATCTAAAATTTCACCTGTTTTAGAAATTCCTTCTCCATACATAATATCAAATTCCGCGGTGCGGAAAGGCGGTGCTACTTTGTTTTTAATGATTTTAACTTTGGTGCGGTTTCCTATCACATGTTCGCCGTCCTTAATTTGCGTTGATTTGCGAATATCTAAACGTACCGACGCATAGAATTTTAAGGCATTACCACCAGTTGTGGTTTCTGGATTTCCAAACATTACACCGATTTTTTCACGCAATTGGTTGATAAAGAAAACTGTACAATTTGTTTTAGATATAGTACCTGTCAATTTACGTAAGGCTTGCGACATTAAACGGGCATGTAACCCCATTTTAGAATCGCCCATTTCACCTTCAATCTCACTTTTTGGCGTCAAAGCAGCTACCGAGTCAATAACGACTAAATCAATAGCGCCTGATCGAATTAAATTTTCAGCAATCTCTAAAGCTTGTTCACCATTATCAGGTTGAGAAATGATTAAATTATCAATATCAACACCTAATTTCTGAGCGTAAAAACGATCAAAAGCGTGCTCAGCATCAATGAAAGCAGCAATTCCGCCTGATTTTTGCGCTTCGGCAATAGCGTGTAACGTCAAAGTAGTTTTACCTGATGATTCCGGTCCGTAAATTTCTATTATACGTCCGCGTGGATAACCCATCACCCCCAAAGCCAAATCTAAACCTAATGATCCAGAGGGAATAGCTTCTACTTCTTCCACAGCGCTATCGCCCAACTTCATTACGGTTCCCTTACCGTAGGTTTTATCTAATTTATCTAATGTAAGCTGTAACGCTTTTAATTTTGCTTCTTTTTCTGCACTCATAATCTAACTACTTAATGTTAGGTAAAAATACCTTTTTTTTATGTATTTTAAAATGTTTTGTCAATTTAATACTTCTGCCTTGGATAAAAAAATCGTTTTTTGTAACTTAACCTCTAAAAAAGAAAAAGCTATGAAAAAATTAATTTTATTAAGCGGGGTTATTTTATCCCTAACCGTTATCAGTTGCAAAAATACAACAGATGAGCGACAAGAAACGTCGTTAGAAAAAGAAATGAAAAGAAAGTACGATCGCGCACAAGATTATACCTACACCAATTGGGTGTTAAAAAGCAGCGATTCGGTTCGGAAAATTTTTAAAGAAAAGTTTACAACACAGCAGTTGCGAACAATAGTAGCCTTAAATCGGGTAGATTTAAAAACATTTGTTTCTGTAGATACTTTATTAATTCCTGATCAGTTTGATGATGATTTTCTTGCCTATTCGCCTTTTCCTTATACGTTGAGTAGTGCTAAAGATATTCATAAATTAGCCGTTTTTTCGTATCCAATTCAGGCATATGGTTTGTACGAAAACGGAGAGTTAGTAAAATGGGGACCATCAAGCATGGGATCTAAACAACATCTTACTCCAGAAGGACTTTATTTTTGTAATTGGAAAGGAGAAGAAGTTATTAGTACGTTTGATGATGAATGGGTTTTAAAATGGAACTTTAACATACAAAACGAAGAGGGTATTGGTTGGCATCAATATGAGTTACCCGGGCATCCTGCTTCGCATTCTTGTTTGCGTTTGTTAGAAGCCGATGCCAAATGGATGTACGAATGGGCTGATGAATGGATTTTAGCCGATAAAGAAACGATTAAAGCCAAAGGAACTCCGGTAATTGTTTACGGAGCTTATGATTTTGATGGTCGTAAACCGTGGTTAGATCTTGCTAAAGATGGTCATGCAAATGATTTGTCAAAAAATGATTTGGAACAGATCGTTCAACAACATCAATCCGAAATTATAAAAGAACAGAAAAATAGGCAAACTGTTTTAGAATCAAACTAATAAAATCGAAATATTTTTTTTAAAACAGTTGTCCTTCTTAATATCTTCGTAGAAAAATTGATATGAAAAAAATTGTTGTTTTATTTACCTTTTCTCTCTTAGTTTTAAGTTGTAAGAAGGACCATCAAATCAGCGAACCGGTAGATGATGCGATAGGAAACGAAACCATTGAAAAACCTTTGGTTGATTCACTCATGATTCAGCGCGAACAAGATTCAATACAATTGGTACGTCAAGATTCAATTGAAAAAGCCCGTAAAGATTCAATAGCTTTGGTAAAAAAGATCGAGTTAGAAAACAAGCGGAAATCTAAAAAATTCGCAGTTTACCAAGGCGAGGTTTTCAGTTATTGGCCTATTAAAGAAAGCGACTCCCTAAGAAAATTGTTTTATAACACCTTTTCTAAGGATCAACAATATACTATTGCAGCACTCAACCGCATTGATACCGACCATATCAACAGGCGCGATACCCTTATTGTACCTAACGAATTTAAAAAGTCTTTCATTGATTATTCACCGTTTCCGCGTACGTTGGAAAAAGTAGTCGATGTGCCCAAATTAGTCGTATTTTCTTACCCGATACAAGCATACGCCGTTTATGAAAAGGGTCGTTTGGTAAAATGGGGGCCAACCAATATGGGTAAGCAGTCTGCACAAACTCCGCGCGGCTTATTTTTTACCAATTGGAAAGGTAGGCGGGTAACCAGTACAGTAGACGATGAGTGGATTTTAAATTGGAATTTTAATATTCATAATACCCAAGGTGTAGGCTGGCATCAATATGCTTTACCAGGATATCCCGCGTCGCATTCGTGTTTGCGTTTGTTAGATGCCGATGCGCAGTGGTTGTATAATTGGGCTGATCAATGGGTGTTGGCAGATAAAAACACCGTTAAAGTAAAAGGAACGCCGGTTATTGTTTTTGGCGATTATAAATTTGGAGTAAAAGGTATTTGGCATCGATTGGTTGAAGATGCAAGCATCACTCATATCTCTAAATCACAATTAGAAGAAATTATAGAACCTTACCTTGCTGAAATATACAATCAACAGCTTATAAAAGAAGAATATAATGAAACTAAAAGTGCTTCAACTACACCCATTAAAAATGATTCTTTAAAAGTAGTGAATGATAGTTTAAAATAGATTCATTATAAATTACTGTTCTTTTTCTTTCTATTTGAGGTGATTTTGTAATTTTAAATAAAAAATTATGAAAAAGAATATCATTTATTTATGCAGTTTCTTGTTGTTAAGTTTTGTTTTAATGTCGTTTAACAACAATGTAAAAGAAGTGTATTTTGGAAAAACCTCAGAAGATCAGTTTAAGAATTTAAAAGTGTTGCCTCAAAATATATCTAAAGATAGCCTTATGTCGTTAATGCGAGGTTATAACCAAGCGTTGGGTGTAAAATGTAACCATTGTCATAGTGGCGATAAAGCTGCAGACGATAAGCATTCAAAAGAAGTAGCACGACACATGATTCAATTTACTAACGAACTAAACGCTAAAGAATTTGCACCTATTGGCGAACAATATAAAAATGCTATTGAGTGTGCTACATGCCACCGTGGTTCCACAAAACCCATGGAAGATACGCGTTTGTTTATGGAAAGTAAAAACGATAAAAAGAAACAGTAAAAAAAAATATTATCCCTATTAGTTATAGTACTTGTTACACTTGTTTCATGCGATTTTATGGACGATGCTCCTGCAATGTCAATTGTTACGGCTTGTAGCCAATCGGCAACTTATGTAAATGCCTCACAATACAATCAAATTGATACCTTGAATTACACAGTTACCAATGTAGTATTAACCGGTAATTGTTTAGAAGTTACTATTGGTTCCAGCGGATGCAATCCCGAAAACTGGGATATGGATTTATTTGCCATTCAAAGTCCATTAGCTGTTTACCCACACATTGTACATACTAAAATAAAATTAACCAATAACGAGGCATGTTTAGCGGTTTTTCAAAAAACGGTTTCGTTTGATTTATCTACTTTTCAGTTGCCTGGAAACGAATTACAAATTGATTTTGAAGGATGGAATACACCTATTATTTATCAATATTAATTTCCTGATTTTTATCATTTGATGGTTTAAAAGATATCAATTAACTTTGCAACCGAATTCTTCCATTTAGAGTTCGGTTTATTTTTTTATCACTTAAATGTTTATAGCATGCAACTGTACAACACCTTAAGCGCCGAAGAGCGCGCGCAATTAATTGAAGAAGCAGGACAAAAACGCATTACACTTTCTTTTTATCAATACGCTCGTATTGAAGATCCTCAACAGTTTAGAAACGATTTATTTTTAGCTTGGTCTAAATTAGATGCTTTGGGCAGAACGTATGTAGCACACGAAGGTATTAATGCGCAAATGAGTGTGCCTGCCGAAAATTTTGAAGCTTTTCGCGATACCTTAGAAGCCTACGATTTTATGAAAGGCATCCGTTTAAATGTGGCTGTAGAACAAGATGATTTATCATTTTTAAAATTAACGGTAAAAGTGCGTAAAAAAATTGTTGCAGACGGTTTAAATGATGAAACTTTTGATGTTACTAATAAAGGGATCCATTTAAAAGCTGAAGAATTCAACCAAATGTTGGAAGATCCCGATACTATAGTGGTAGATTTTCGCAATCACTACGAATCTGAAATCGGTCATTTTGAAGGAGCTATAACGCCCGATGTTGATACGTTTAGAGAATCG
>JAHAYQ010000326.1 GCA_018384465.1 Myroides sp.
AATTCATGCTGAAACGGTTTAAAGAACAACAACAACGCATCAAATGGTTTACCTTCGAAGAACTGAAAGTGCGCTTTGAGAAAGATTTTATCACAGCCGCCAACAACATACACAAAGCCATTAAACTAAAGCTCTACTGAATTGAAATTGATGTGGATTCTATTGAAATCATCGCCAGTAGTGCCTTGAGCCCATGCGGTTTTTCTGTTACCGAAGCTCGGCAATTTGTCAGCTTAATGGCAAACAGCACGAATGCGTCGTATTTGCATATTTGTGAAGGATCTGTGAGCTTGGGGGCTTTTCCGGAAAATATGGTGGGTAAATTGTTTACCTACTTAGTAACCGATTTTATCAAAGCACAGATGAATGCTAACAATTAAAAAAGCGAGTAAATGAAAATTCATTTTTTAGGTACAGGTACCTCGCAAGGCATTCCTGTCATTGGCAGCAACCACCCGGTTTGTTTAAGTGATGACCCGCACGATAATCGGTTGCGATCTTCTATCTTAATCGAATGGGATCACCAACATATATTGGTAGATTGCGGACCCGACTTCCGACAGCAGATGCTTCGCATTAAAAACCATAAATTAGATGCCATTCTTTTTACACACGAACATTCCGACCATACCGCAGGTATTGATGACATTCGTCCGTATTGTTTCTATAACGAAGCACCTATGCCCATCTTTGCGCAAGAACGGGTAATGAATAACCTTAAAAAAAGATTCGATTACGTTTTTGAAACGCAAAACCGATACCCTGGTGCGCCTTCTGTGGCTCCATACGTGGTAACGCCTTATCAAGAATTCCTGGTAGGAAACAAAAAAGTAATGCCCCTACTCGTTCAACACGGCAACTTGCCCATCTTAGGATACCGATTTGATAAGTTCGCTTATTTAACAGATGTAAAAACCTTAAGCGAACAAACTTACAGCATGCTAAAAGATTTGGATGTATTAGTTCTAAGTGCTCTGCATTTAAATACACACCAAACACATAGCAATTTAGAAGAAGCATTGGCGCACGTTAATATAATTAAGCCTAAACAAACATATTTTACACACATGGGATACCAAATGGGTTTTCATGCAGAAGTTGACAAAAGTTTACCAAAAAATATTAATTTAGCATACGATAAACTAATCATAGAAATTTAATGAAACGCATATATCTATACCTATTCGTTTTTTCATTTGTTATTAATATATTTCAATATATTAACGACTCGAATGTATTGAAGGCGAAAGAAGAAAAAATCAATCAAATGGAAAAAGAATTGAAAGTGCAAAAGGATTCCATTCAATTGCTTAATAACCAACTTAAAGGACTATGAAAAGAACAGCTTTAATGATTTCATGCGCACTGTTCCTGACAGCTTGTACTAACGATAAAGAAAAAGTAGCGCAACAGTTAGAATTGAGTTTGGTAAGAGATTCTCTTAAAATCTATGAAAAACTTTACGAAGAGGCTGCCTATTTTTCAATAGATAAAAACGAAAGTGCACAACAAACATTTAGTCCTGAGGATATTTCTTCAGTGATGCCAAAAGTGGTAAGTGATTTTGTAGAACTCAATAATTTAGAAGGTGGTAATCCCCTACTTCCTGCTAATACTAAGGTAAATAAAATGTCGGTAATTAATCACAAATGGCTCATTTTAGATTATTACAGCGAACATCAAGCGGGCGAAGTACTGATGGAGTACAACTATCAGCCCAATCAAACAACAACTTTTAAAGTTTTAGATATAGTAACCTATTAATTTATTTTAATAGGTTACTAGTTGTTTTTTTACGTTGCAAAACAAAATTTTAAACGTTGCCAAAATGGAGCAATTCCTTTCTGGTTTTAAATATTTTTCTAACTCCGAATCATTTAATTTTTTCAAGAGCTTGTTTTTTAACCATATTGGCAAAACTCCTTCTATTTATAATTTAACCATATTAGTGGCTAAAGTTTCAATAAATTTGCTGATAGGCCCTTTAATCATCATGGCCATCATCGGGTTAAACTCTCCTTCAAAAAACAATTGCACTTGTGTTTCTTCTGCCGATAGTTCGTTTAATTTTGCCGTTAATGTGAATGGCAATTTACTGCTCGCCGCACCTAATACTACTTCGCTATGAGGTGTAGCACTTTTCTTAACTAATTTTATTTCGGGCATGCCTTTTAAACCAAATTCAAAGCAATTCTCATCAATCACTTCAAATTTAGCGATGTTTTCTGGCATTAATTTCTCAAAATTCTTAATATCCGTCAGGGCTTCAAACAAATAAGCAGACGATTGTGCTACGGTTACTTTTGTACTTTCTAAATTCATAATAATAATATTGTTAAACGCTCCAAACAGCCGGATTGATGCTCCATTGACTTAATGTAGCCACATCTTCTTCGGATATGTAATTTTTTGCTACTGCTGTTTTTAAAAGGGTAGGATAATTGCTTAATGTAACTAATTCGATGCCTGCATTTTTAAAGTTCTCTGATGCTACATCAAATCCATAGGTAAAAATGGCCGCCATACCTAAAATGTGTGCGTCAGCTGCACGTAAAGCTTCTACGGCTTGTAAGCTGCTTTTACCTGTACTGATCAGGTCTTCTACCACAACTACGCTTTTACCAGCTTCAAACTGTCCTTCAATTTGGTTTTGTCTACCGTGTTTCTTAGG
>JAHAYQ010000001.1 GCA_018384465.1 Myroides sp.
GTACAAACCATGGCAACGGTGTCGCCTTTTTGGAGGAAGGGTGGTATTTTCATTACTATATCTTTTAAGACAAAAGTATTTAAAATATTTTGATTGATGGGCATAGGAAAGGGTGATGTCGTTTCATATAATAACTTTTCTTTAGCTTTTAATAGTTTTCATATATCGCTATTTTTTGTAAATTTGTAGATAAATCTTAATTGAATTCATTATGTATCCAGAAGAAATAGTTAAACCAATGGAAGCGGAGTTGACATCGGCTGGCTTTCAATCATTACATACATCAGATGAGGTAGAAAACGCTTTGTCTAAAGAAGGAACTACCTTGGTAGTGGTTAATTCGGTTTGTGGTTGTGCGGCACGCAATGCGCGTCCGGGAGCAATTATGAGCTTAGAAAATAGCAAAAAACCATCAAGCGTAGTAACTGTTTTTGCAGGTGTTGATAAAGATGCGGTAAATACTGCACGCGAAAAAATGTTTCCTTTTCCACCGTCATCGCCTTCAATGGCTTTGTTTAAAAACGGTGAATTGGTACACATGTTAGAGCGTCATCATATTGAAGGGCATCCAGCAGAAGTTATCGCAGAAAACTTAAAAGAAGCTTATAACGAGCATTGCTAAGAAATTGCTTTAAGTTGATATAAAATCCATCGGAAATCCGGTGGGTTTTTTTTATTTGTCGTATATTTGTCATAAATTACGGAAAGTGCACAAAGTTTTATCTTATCCTTTAAGTATCGTTTATTATTTTTTTCTAAGCATCAGTTTGTTGCTTTTTCATCCGATACAATGGGTTTGTTTGAATTTGTTTGGATACCAAGCGCATAAAACAAGCGTTGATGTTTTACAATGGTTTCTTATGAGAAGCGCTAATATCTTAGGTACTACCTTCAAGGTTAAAGGTCGGGAGTATTTGCCTATAGATAAGCCAATTATTTATGTGTCTAACCATCAATCAATGTTTGATATCGTAAGTATTATTTGGTTTTTACGCAAAACACATCCAAAATTTGTAAGCAAGAAAGAGTTGGGCAAAGGTATACCAAGTGTTTCATATAATTTAAAACACGGCGGATCGGTATTAATTGATAGAAACGATCCTAAACAAGCCTTACCCACTATAAAAGGTCTGGGAGAATACATACAGAAATACCGACGATCGGCTGTTATTTTTCCCGAAGGAACTCGTTCAAAAACCGGTCAGCCAAAGCGTTTCTCAGAAAATGGAGTAAAAATGCTTTGTAAATTTGCGCCTGATGCCTACGTGGTTCCATTAACAATTAATAATTCTTGGAAAATGTTCCGTTTTGGTATGTTTCCCATGGGATTAGGAAGCGCTATAACTTTAGAAGTACACGAAGCAATGAAAGTATCTGATTACGATTTTCAAACCTTGTTTGAAAAAACAGAGCAAGCAATTGTTTCATCAATAAAATAACACAACAAAAAAGGTTGTATAAATCAGCATAAAAAATGTCTATACAAAATGTTAGATTAGAGGTCATGCAGTTCTTGGAAAAGAATATTGATACTTTTGTACAGAATTACTTGATTCCTGTAGAAAAGATTTGGCAACCCTCTGATATGTTACCTGATTCACAAAGCGAAAATTTTTTAGAAGAAGTTCGTGAATTACAAGAATACGCTAAAGAATTACCTTACGATTTTTGGGTGGTTTTAGTAGGCGATACCATTACGGAAGAAGCTTTACCAACTTATGAATCATGGTTGTTAGATGTAGAAGGAGTTGATCAGCGCGGAGGCGAAGATGGCTCTGGAAACGGATGGGCAAAATGGATTCGCCATTGGACAGGGGAAGAAAACCGCCATGGAGATTTACTAAATAAATACCTATATTTGTCGGGTAGAGTAAATATGCGCGAAGTTGAAATTACAACGCACCACCTAATTAATGACGGTTTTGATCCGGGAACAGATCGCGACCCTTATAAAAACTTTGTATTTACCAGTTTTCAAGAATTGGCTACGTATGTATCGCACAACAGAGTAGCGCAATTAGCAAAAAAACACGGCGATCATAAACTGTCTAAAATCTGTAGAATAATTGCGGGCGATGAAATGCGTCACCACCATGCTTATTCAGAGTTTGTAGAACGTATTTTTCAGGTGGATCCATCGGAAATGATGAAAGCTTTTCATTACATGATGAAAAGAAAAATTACCATGCCAGCCAATCTTATTAGAGAATCGGGTGGAGGAATTGGTGATGCGTTTCATCATTTTTCAGAATCGGCACAGCGCATCGGGGTTTATACCTCAATGGATTATGTAGATATATTGAACAAGTTAATCAAGCGTTGGGAAATCGATAAAGTTACAAATCTTACTGACGAAGCCGAAAAAGCTCGAGATTATTTAATGAAGTTACCAGATCGTATGGCACGTTTAGCTGAACGTATGAAAATTTCTGATGAAGAACATGTATTTAAGTGGGTAACACCTGCTATTGTAAAATAAAGAAAAAGCTGATAGAAATATCGGCTTTTTTTGTAAGAATATCTGCTGATGAGTTATATGGAACAAACTATAGATTTTGTTAAGAAAGAATTAGAGGGCGCCGAAGCCGGTCACGATTGGTTTCATATTGAACGAGTGTATAAAAACGCCTTACATTTATTAAAAACCGAACAGGCTGATGAACAGGTGGTTTTGTTGGGTGCTCTGCTGCATGATATTGCTGATAGTAAATTTCATGAGGGCGATGAAACCATTGGTCCTAAAAAAGCTTACGATTTTATGAGCACTATTGAAATACCTGAAGATGTAAAAAAGCACGTAGTACAGATTATTGAAAACATATCGTTTAAAGGAGGGAATTTCGAGAAAAATTTTAGATCCAAAGAGTTGGAAATTGTACAAGACGCCGATCGTTTAGATGCTATAGGAGCCATTGGTATTGCACGTACTTTTAATTATGGAGGATTTAAAAACCATCCTTTATATGATCCTGCAATCAAACCTAATCTGCAAATGAGTAAAGACGAGTATAAAAAGCATCAAGGCACTACCATTAATCATTTTTACGAGAAATTACTTTTATTAAAGGATTTAATGAATACCGAAACGGGTAAAAAAATGGCGTTAAAACGTCATCAATATATGGAAGGGTTTTTAGAGCAGTTTTATGCGGAGTGGAATGGACAAATATAAATTAAAAGCCTCTACAAGAGGCTTTTAATTTATAAATTATTATTATTATTGTTGATGATGCGCATTTCTTGTTGAGGATATGGAATATTAATTCCTGCGGTATCTAAAGCTATTTTAATTTCTTCTTGCAAACTATTTCTAGCGGTCCAATAATTATCCTTTGCTGCCCATGCTCTAATAGTTAAATTCACAGAACTATCAGCTAATTCATTTACAAAAACTTCAGGAGAAGGTGTATTAAGTACTATACCGTTATTGTTTAAAACAGCTAGAATTGTTTGCTGAGCTGTTTTAATATTGTCTTCGTAACTTATTCCAACAATATATTCAAATCTACGATTAGTTATTTTAGTGTAGTTACGAATTACCGAGTTAGCCAAAGTACCGTTTGGGCTAAAAACTTTAATTCCGTTTGATGTTACCAAAGTGGTGTACAATAAATCAATTTTTTCTACCGTACCATCGGTGCCTGAGTTGTTTTCTATATAATCGCCTACTTCAAAAGGTCTGAAAAGTAAAATCAAAACACCGCCTGCAAAATTAGATAGCGATCCTTGTAATGCTAAACCCGCTGCTAAAACCAAACCTGACAAAGCTCCTAAAATAGCGGTGGTTTTAAAACCTAAGTTTCCTGCAATGGTTAAAATAAGTAAGGTGTATAAGGCAAATTTAAGGATAGACATTATGAAATCACGTAATGACAAATCAACATTGCGTTTTTCAAAGCGTTTACGAACAATTCGTAAAATAGTTCTAATGATGAATAAACCAATAATTAAGCCTATAATAGCGCCAACTATTGCTGGGATGGCGTCTAAAATACGCGCTAAACTATCTTCAATAAGGTCAGAAATATCATGAACTTTATCAGAAATGTTATCTTTTACATTTTCAGGGTTAACAGCATTTAGCAGTTCTTCTTTTTCGGTTGCTAACGATAATTTTTCCTTAGGTGTATCTGTAATAGAATCTTGTATCATAACAAATTTTTCTACAAAAATATAAAAGAGATGCATTGCTACATCTCTTTTTATTCATAAAATTTATGAGGAACATATAATTATTTCGTACTACAGCTGTTCTCACATTCTTGTGTAACAATAGGTAAGCTGGTGTTTTTAATTTGTCCAAAACCACCAATTACATCAATCATATTATGGAAACCGCGTGCTTTTAAAATAGAAGCTGCGATCATAGAACGGTAACCACCGGCACAATGCAAATAAGTAGTTTTCTGTGATGGGAAATCAGCAACGTGATCGTTAATAAAATCTAACGGAACGTTTGGTACGTTGGCAATATGTGCCGAACTATATTCACCAGGCTTTCTCACATCAATAACTGATTCTTCTCCGTTATTCATTAGGGTTTCTAATTCAGTAGCGGTAATTCTTTGAATGCTATCGATTTCAAAACCAGCAGCAATCCATGAATCGATACCTCCTGCTAAATATCCTAAAGTGTTGTCATAACCCACACGTGATAAACGAGTAATGGTTTCTTTTTCTCTGCCTTCAGGCGTAACCAAAACAA
>JAHAYQ010000025.1 GCA_018384465.1 Myroides sp.
CCTTCTACCAATCCGGCTATTTTAGATCGAACAAAAACAAAGAATTTCCATGTGGAAGTATAAAGTACATACAAGCCTACACCTGCTAAAATAGCTAAAACTCCCAAAACTATTAGTAGCTTGGTAATTGGAATTTGTTCTGAAATAAAATCGATCAGATAATGATACTGCAATGCAACGGTAATAATTACAAAGGCTATTAAAAAGACCAAATCAATAATTCGTTCGGCAATAATGGTTCCAAAACCTTTATCAAACGGAATGCTATCATATTTTTGAAGAACAGCCGCACGAGATAATTCACCCGAACGCGGTATGGTTAAATTTAAAAGATAGCCTACTGAAATTGCCATGAAATTGTTCAAAAAAGACGATTGGTAGCCTAAGTACAACAAACTGTATTTCCACCGATACGCCCGCGAAGCATGGCTAACTTTCATAAAAAACAACGAAAGCAGCAGATAAAAATAATTTACATCGTTAAAATAGCTTTTCATTTCGTTTAATTGCGCTGGGGTAAACTGATTGTAAGCGTAATAAACGAAAAAAACTCCCAACAAAAGCGGGAGTAATATATTTGCTATTTTTTTGAATAACTTCAAAAATTATTTTAAAGAATTATTGTTTTCATTAGGAAAAATAACCCACGGCTTAAACGCCTTTGCTTCTTCAAAATCCATTAAAGCGTAGGTAATAATGATGATGATATCGTCTTTTTGCACTCTGCGAGCCGCGGGACCGTTCAGCGTAATTTCGCCGCTGTGTCTTGGTCCGGGTATGGCATAGGTTTCAAAACGTTCGCCATTGTTAATATCTACAATAGTTACTTTTTCACCTTCAATAATGTTAGCAGCTTCCATTAACTCAATATCAATGGTAATACTTCCTATATAATTTAAATCGGCACCTGTTACTTTAACGCGGTGGATTTTTGATTTTAAAACTTCTATTTGCATGGGACAAAGTTATAAATTTTTAGTTTAAAGCAATATTATCAATTAAACGAACTTCTTCTATGTGAGCCACTATAAAAGCGCGGTACTTTTTATCGGTTTCTTTTTGATGTACTGTCTGTAAATTATCTTCATTTGCCACCACAAAGTATTCTAAGGTAAAATCGGTCTCTTTTTTAAAAGCAGATGTTACATAATCTACCGTTTGTTTTACATCGCTTTTTTGAAAAACATCCTTTGCTTCTTGTAGAACTTTGTAAATGTAAGTTGCTTTTTGTTTAGCTTTCTCGCTTAAACGTTCGTTTCGTGAGCTCATTGCTAAACCGCTTTCCTCTCTAAAAATAGGACAACCTACCACATTTACATCTAAATTGTTCTTTTGTACCATTTTTCGGACAATTTGTAATTGCTGAAAATCTTTTTCACCAAAATAAGCATTCGTTGGTTTAATAATTTCAAACAACATTTTTACAATCGTTCCAACTCCATCAAAATGCCCCGGGCGGTTTGCGCCTTCCATTTCGCTTTCTAAACCATCGTACTCAAATTTCTGAGCAATAGTTGTGCCATTATAAATATCATCGACAGTAGGTGCATACACAATAATATTGTCTGATAACATTTTAATTAATGCTACGTCGCGCTCCAAAGTTCTAGGATATTTGTCTAAATCTTGTTGATTATTAAATTGTGTAGGGTTTACAAATATGCTTACGACCACTACATCATTTTGGTTTAAAGCTTGTTGTAGTAGCGACAAATGTCCTTGATGAATAGCGCCCATTGTAGGAACAAAACCAATAGTTTTTTTTGAGGAAATTATTGATTCTAAGTGTTCTTTTAATTGAGTTTGTGCATGAAACACTTCCATGATTTTAAAAATTTAACGAGTGCAAAATTAACACATTACTTAATAATGTCGACAATTTTTCGTAATTTTGCGTTTTAAAAAGCATTTTTAATTTAATTGAAGTAAAATGAAAGACAAGAGGATATTATACGTATCATCTGAAGTAGTGCCTTATTTACCTGAAAATGAAGTTTCACAGACTTCATTTGACACTCCAAAAATGATCAATGATTTAGGCGGCCAGATACGTATATTTATGCCAAGGTATGGGAGTATCAATGAAAGAAGACATCAATTACATGAAGTTATTAGGTTGTCGGGGATGAATTTGGTGGTGAATGATATGGATATGCCTTTAATTATTAAAGTTGCTTCTATCCCAAAAGAACGTATTCAAGTATATTTTATTGATAACGACGATTATTTTAAGCGCAAAGGTACCTTTGGCGAAGATGATCAACCTATGTATGAGGATAATGACGAACGTGCCATATTTTTTGTAAAAGGCGTTGTAGAAACCATCAAAAAATTAAATTGGGTGCCCGATATTATTCATGTGCATGGCTGGATGGCTTCATTACTGCCTTTATACATGAAAAAGTTTTATAACGATGAAAGTATTTTCGCCGATACAAAAATTATTACCTCTATTTATTCTTCTGGTTTTGAAGGAAAATTATCAGAGAATATGTTTGGTAAAATTGCATTTGACGAATTTAATGAGAAAGACATAGCCGGTTTTAGTGATGCTACTTACGCAAACATCATGAAAAACGCTATTGATAACTCTGATGGTATCGTAATTTCATCGGCTGAACTCCCTGAAGATTTAACAAATTATATACAAAGTTCAAACAAACCTTTCTTACCTTTCGACGCAAAAGAAAACATGAAGGATTTCTATCCTGAATTTTATCTTCAAAAGGTTTAATTTTAACGCATTATATGAGAATAAAATCAATAGCTAAATTTTTATTTGTTGCTACATTAGCAACAACAACAATTTCTTGCGACGAAGAGTTTACCGAAATGGGTTCTGATATTATAGACAGCGACCAATTTGGTTTTGACAAATACATCGTTAAAAATATCAACACCGAAAATGTTGAAGGCGATATTGCAAATACAAGAAATTTGCCGATCCATAATTTTGGTGTCTATACACATAGTGCTTTTGGGAAAACGGAAGGACACTTTGTTACCCAGCTTGAAATGAAAGATAATTCAAGCCTAACATCTATTGGTTCTAACCCTGTGTTAGATTCTGTTTACGTTTATATTCCGTTTACAAGCACTGTAACTTCTACCGATTCTGATGGAAATAGAACTTATAATGTTTCAAACATCTACGGAAACGGAAAGTTTACATTAAATGTTTATGAGAATGGGTATTATTTACGAAATTCAGACCCAAATAACGATTTTGAAACGCAGTTTTATTATGCAGATGAAAAAAAGCTATTTGATAATCATAAAAAAGGATTGAACGGAACTGATCGGTTAAATAACGCTGTTAGTTCTTTACAAAACACAGAATTTCAATTCAATAAAAGCGAAATTAAATTATTTAAATACAATTCAGACGGTACGCCACAAAATGATGACAACGGTAACCATATTGTAAAAGAGCGTTTGGAGCCAGGTGTTTGGTTAGATTTAGACAAAGCATATTTTCAAGAAAAGTTTTTTGCTAACAACAAATACCAAACGATAATAAATAATGGTATTTTAAAAGAATATTTCCGTGGATTGTACTTTGAAGCTATTGATAGTTACAATCAAAATGCTTTAGCACAGTTAGATTTAACTAAAGGAAAAGTTGTATTTGTTTACAAGCAAGATGGTACGGTAGATACAGAAACAAATCAACCAAAACGCGATCGCAAAACATTAGAATTTAATATAGGGTTTGATAGTTCGTCATCACCAACTACAACTGCTACAACTGTTAATTTGTTGGAGAACAATTTTGATTTAGAAAATAATTCATTCGGAAATATTTGGCTAAAAGGCGGTGGAAATAGCACTTACGCTACCATATCTCTTTTTGGAAACGATAGCGATAACAATGGAAAAGCTGATGAATTAGATGAAATCATTACCAACAATTGGCTTATAAATCAGGCATTGTTAACTTTGTATGTAGATCATGCAGCAACAGGTTTAGATACAATTTCTTCTCCAAAACAGTTGTATCTGTACGATATAAAAAACAATAAAGTCCTTACCGATTATATAGTTGATGGCACCACTACTAAATCGGTTTACGGAGGCGCATTGAATACCAAAAACAAATCTATTCATAAATACCAGTTTAAGATAACAAATCACGTCAATAATTTAATACAAAAAGATTCCACAAATGTGCCTTTAGGTTTAGTTGTTGCAAATGATATAAATAATGTAACAATGAACCCTGTAAGGGCTACCGATAAAAAACTACCTTTAACCACTGTAATGAATCCATTTGGAACTGTAATTTATGCACCAAATGCTTCAAACAGTGATTTACAAATGAAATTAGAGATTTACTACACTAAAGAAAAATAGTTTATGTGCGGAATTGTAGGTTATATAGGTCCAAAAGAGGCTTATCCCATTATTGTAAAAGGATTAAAACGGTTAGAATATAGAGGTTACGACAGTGCCGGATTGGCATTGTACGATGGCAAAAAATTTATATCGAGTAAGACAAAAGGCAAAGTTTCTGATTTAGAAGCCAAAGCCGAACAAGAAAACACCTTTAAAGGGTGTATGGGTATTGGACATACACGTTGGGCTACACACGGAGTTCCAAACGATGTTAATTCGCACCCGCATTTTTCAAATTCTGGGGAATTGGTTATTATCCATAACGGAATTATTGAAAACTACGAACCTTTAAAGAAGGAATTAATTAATCGTGGCTACACTTTTAAATCAGATACTGATACAGAAGTATTGGTAAATTTAATTGAAGATATTCAGAAGAACAAAGGTCTTAAATTAGGTAAGGCTGTTCAAATAGCATTAAACCAAGTTGTAGGAGCTTATGCTATATGCGTGATGGATATTAAAAAACCCAACGAAATTGTAGCCGCACGTTTAGGAAGTCCGTTAGCTATTGGTATTGGTCAAGGCGAATACTTTGTGGCGTCAGATGCTTCTCCGTTTATCGAATACACCAATAATGCCATTTATTTAGAAGACGAAGAAATGGCGATTATCCGCTTACACAAACCGATTAAGATTAGAAAAATAAAATCGGATACAGTAGTAAGTCCGTACATTCAAGAACTACAATTAAATTTAGAGCAAATAGAAAAAGGTGGTTACGAGCATTTTATGCTAAAAGAAATTTACGAACAACCATCTGTGATTCGCGATACCTTCCGCGGCCGATTATTAAGCGACCAAGGTTTAATAAAAATGGCTGGTATTGAAGATAATTTGAATAAGTTCATCAACGCAAAACGCATCATTATTGCTGCTTGTGGAACATCATGGCACGCTGGTTTAGTTGCAGAATACATGATTGAAGAATTTGCTCGTAT
>JAHAYQ010000051.1 GCA_018384465.1 Myroides sp.
TTTCCTTTCTCATTACTTTATGGAGCAATTACTGCTTTACGCAATTTTTTGTACGATAAAGGCATAAAAAAATCAATTGGTTTTGATATTCCTATCATTGCCGTAGGAAACTTGTCGGTTGGTGGAACAGGGAAAACACCTATGGTTGAATATCTCATTAGGCTTTTAAGTGATAGATACAATTTAGCTGTTTTAAGCCGTGGTTATAAACGTAAATCAAAAGGGTTTTACTTAGCAAATCCATCGACAAAAATGGATGAAATAGGCGATGAGCCCTTTCAATATCACACAAAATTTAAAAACATAAAAGTTGCTGTACATGCCAATAGAGTAGAAGGAGTACAAACTATACTGCAATTACAACCTGAAACGGAATTAGTGGTTTTAGATGATGCTTTTCAACATCGTAAAATTAAAGCAAGTTTTTATATCATGCTTACAGCTTACGATGATTTGTTTTTTAATGATTGTGTATTACCGGCAGGTAACTTGCGTGAACCAAAATGGGGGGTGTCAAGAGCTGATTTGGTTGTGGTTACCAAATGTCCTACTGATCTTTCTGTGACTGAAATGAATCAAATTACAAGTCAAATTAAATGCGATAAACAAAAAATATTCTTTTCTTATATTAATTATCATCATTCGGTGACCAATAATGTCATTGATATACCACTTGAAAATTTTAAGACTGATTTTATTGCTGTAGCTGGTATAGCCAAACCTCAATACTTTTTTGATCATTTAAAAATTGCTAATGAAAATTGTATGACTTTTCCGGATCATCATGCATTTACTCCAAAAGATATTCAGCAAATAATGGACAAGGCAGTAGGTAAAAAAATCATTACTACAGAAAAAGATTATATGCGCTTGCAAAAATTAATACCAGATAATCAGTTGTTTTATTTACCTATTGAGATGCGCTTTATTGAAAGAGAACATGATTTTCAGCAAATAATAACTCCATAATTTAGTTTCTCTACCCTTTCACATCCAACGCATCACGCAAAGCGTTGCCAATCATCATAAACGAAACTACTACCATACACATTGCTAAACCAGGTATTAATGCTAAATGCGGTTTGCCTAATACAATGTAGTTGTAATGTTCTTTAATCATACCTCCCCAACTTGGTACAGGCACTTGCGCGCCTAAGCCTAAAAAGCTTAAACCACTTTCTACCAAAATTGCCGAAGCAAAATTAGCAGCCGAAATAACAATGACCGGAGCTAAAATATTTGGTATAATGTGTTTAAATATAATTCTACTGTCGTTAAATCCTAGGGCTCGGGCTGCGGTAACATATTGCATTTGTTTAACACTCATTACCTGTCCGCGTACCACTCGGGCTACTTCAACCCACATAGTTAAACCTACGGCAATAAATACCTGCCAAAAACCTTTTCCCAAAGCCAAAGTAATAGCAATAACAAGTAATAGGGTAGGTATAGACCAAATTACATTTATAAGCCACAATATAAAAGCATCAACTTTTCCACCGTAATATCCAGCTACAGCGCCTAATGAAATACCGATGATTAACGAGATAAAAACAGCAACAAAACCAATAGCAAGCGAAACACGAGCCCCAACTAGTAATCGACTTAAATAATCTCGTCCTTGAGTATCCGTTCCCAATAAATAAGTTTTAGTTTTTATATAATCTCGCTCGATAATTGTAAGATCTTGAGTAGGGAAATTAGCTGTGCTTATAAATTTTGTTTGAGCTGTAGTGGGATCGGTCGAAAATTCTTGATAAAACAAGGTGTCGTTCTGTATTTTGTAAGAAAGTATTGGGATAAACTCTTCTTTTACAGCTTTGCCAGTAAATAAATCAGACAAAGAGGAGGTGTTGTTGTTCAGAGGAATATTGATGGTTTGAACCTTAAAACCCGGTTTTTGAGTGCTGATAGAAATATCACCATTGTTAGCATTCACTGTATTATCAGGAGCGATAACGTATGCCAACAAAGCTGTTATACTTAAAATTACGATAAAGGCTAATGAAAAAACGCCCCAAGAATTTCTTTTAAACTTTTGGAGCGCTTTTCTATTTGCCGAAACAAATCTTTTAAACACTTTCTTATTTTTTAGTCCAATTTTTAAATTTCAAATCTAATTGATTGTTTTTAAATCCTTTAAAACGTTTACCGCTTCGTTGACATACACATCGTTGTTTAGACTTTTAAACCAACGGTTACGCTTGTTTAAAAGTACGGTGTCGTTTTTAATAACAGCTTCTTCGTGCGGTAACGATTTAAACGCTAAGTTGTTTTTATAATCTTTTAACACGTTGAATTTCTTAGATTTTTCTTCTAATTGTTTCGATTTTTCAAGGTATTCTTCCAATTGTAACGGAAAAGTATTATCGTCTTTTTGTTCTTTTATCCATTGTGCACTTTGATCTAACAAGTTAAACTCGGTATTTGCAGCAATACGTTTTCTACTTTTTTCAATAATCGGAGCGAAATTAAAGTCGAAAGTGGCATATCTTGCTTTTGGAATCTTATCCCATGGCATGGCATTTTCATTGTCGCGTTCTCCGGTGTCAATGTATAAGAAACGATCCGGCAATACAACATCACTTTCCACACCTTTTAGTTGTGTAGATCCTCCGTTTACTCTGTAAAATTTCTGACTTGTAAATTTCATGGCGCCTAAATCACCAATTTTTTTATTGCCAAATCTATTTAAATCTAATAAGTTTTGAACTGTTCCTTTTCCAAAAGAATGTTTAGAACCAAGTACCAATCCACGGTTGTAATCTTGAATCGCTGCAGCGAAAATTTCAGATGCCGAAGCCGAGTAGTTGTTGATTAACACAACCAACGGACCTTCCCATTGAATGTTATGGTCGCGGTCATAAAGTACATCGTTATTACCAGATTTAGCTTTAACTTGCACCACTGGTCCTTGCGGAATAAACAAGCCTACCATATCTACAACCGTTTGTAACGAACCACCACCATTGTTACGCAAATCCATTACAATACCTTCCACTTTTTGTTCTTTTAGGTATTCAACTTCTTTTGCTACATCTTTAAAGGCGTCGCGATTTTCCTTGTTTTCAAAATTGATATAGAATTTAGGTAAATGAATAATACCAAACTTACCTTCTGCTGTTTCAATAATACTCGATTTTGCAAAAGTATCTTCAATCTCGAATTCATCTCTTGTAATAGAAATTACTTTAACGGTTCCATCTACCTTGCGCACGGTTAATTTTACAACGGTTCCTTTTTTACCTTTAATCATTTTAACTACTTTTTCAAGGCGCATACCTGCAATATCCACAGGTTCTTCGTCACCTTGACCCACTTTTAAAATGATGTCACCGTTTTCTAACTCCCCTTGTTTCATTGCCGGGCCGCCCGGAATAACTTCAGTGATTTCGGTATTTTGATCTTTTTTACGAAGTTGTGCACCAATTCCTTCCATAGAACCAGTCATGCTTTCGTCGAATTTTTGTTTATCGTCCGGAGCTAAATAGTTGGTATGTGGATCATACTCTTGTAATAAAGTATTGATATACACCGATAGCCATTCGTCGCGCGAAATTTCTTCGTAAAACTCAAAAAACTCATTTAAAGATTTTAAAGCCGTTTCTCTTGATTCCTTTTCAATTTCATCAAATGATTTTTTAGGTTCTTTACCCAAGGTGTCATTTTCTTGTAGCTTTAATTTATCTTCAATGCCCGATAAAACACTTAATTTTAGCTGTTTTCTCCAACGTTCTTTTAAATCTTCTTTTGAAGTTGCCCAAGGTTGTTTTTCGTAATCGGTATTAATAGATTCTTTTACGGTAAAATCCATAGGCTGCGCTAAAAGTTCTCTATAATAGGTTTTAGCCTCATTGATACGATTTTTAAATATCGGATACGTTTCGTTAAAGAAATCTATGCGTTGTTCTTTAAAATTATCGTCTAATAACGTTTCATATTTTTTAAATCCATCAATATCAGATTGAAGTAAATATCTTTTATTACCATCTAAAATTTTTAGGTAATTGTTATATACCTTTTCAGAAAATTCATCGTTAATTTCGGCAGGATGGTAATGCGCATTCTGTAAGACAAAGTTTAGCACTCCAATTAAAAATGCTTCTTTTTCAGGGTCGGGATCGTTTGTTTTTTTAAATGGAATAAAACTCCATAATGCGGCGGCTAAAGCCACAACAAGCAACAATACTTTATAATTTCTCTTCATAAATTGCCAAATAGCAGTCATCAATAAATTTTCAACTAAATTAATTAAAATTTGTCTTTAAAAACTATTAAAGCTTAAATAAAATTTTGTTAAGTATGCAAAAGCAGTACTTAAACATATAAGCTTTTAATAAAAATGTTTACTTTTACAAGTTAGTATAAAGTTATCGATTTTAAAAATTGGTATCACGTACATTTATACATTAACTTGCAAGCATAAACCTTATAAAAATGAAAAGACCTTTGATTTTAGTTACGAACGATGATGGCATTACAGCTCCAGGTATTCGTACTTTAATTAGCATTATGAAAGAGTTGGGAACCGTAATTGTTGTGGCGCCCGACAGTCCGCAATCGGCTATGGGGCATGCGATAACAGTGAATAATACACTATTTTTAGAGCAGGTTTTTATTGATAAAGATAAAATTAAAGAATACGCTTGTTCGGGTACTCCGGTAGATTGTGTTAAAATAGCGATCGATCAAATTATTAAAGCAAAACCCGACATTTGCGTTTCTGGAATTAATCACGGTTCTAATTCGGCATCTAATGTAATTTATTCAGGAACCATGTCGGCAGCTGTTGAAGCAGGTATGAGTGGTATTCCTGCAATTGGTTTTTCATTATCCGATTTTAGTTGGAACGCCGATTTTGAGCCTATTAAAAAATTTGTAAAACAAATTACACAAGAAACAATTAAAAACGGATTGCCTGAAGGTGTGGTGTTAAACGTGAATTTTCCGAAATTAGCAGAAAAAGAAATTAAAGGAATTAAAGTTTGTAGGCAAGCAAAAGCTACTTGGGTAGAAAAGTTTGACGAACGAACCAATCCGCATGGAAAAAAATATTATTGGTTAACCGGAACCTTTGTAAATCATGATAAAGGCGAGGATACCGACGAATGGGCTTTGGCAAATGGATACATTTCTGTAGTGCCCGTACAATATGATTTAACGGCGTATCATGCCATGCAGCAACTTAATACTTGGGAATTATAATGAATAGATTGTTAAAATTTTTGATAGGAACTTTTACAGCTCTTTTGGGTTCTTTTGTTTTCGGATGTATTTTTTTTAGATTATTTACCGGAATGAATCCCTTTACAGATTGGTCTATTTTTACTTATGGCAACGTGGCTTCCAAAGCATTTTCTATTGGATCTATACCAAATATTGGGTTGTTTTACCTTTTTTTAAATCGAGATAATTACGACAGTGCTCGTGGTGTAATTTTCTCGTTCATCATCATTGCATTGTACATTATTTTTGGTTAATGAAGTATTATATTATTGCAGGCGAAGCATCGGGTGATTTGCATGGATCTAACTTAATGAAAGCTCTTTTTAAAGCAGAGCCCGAAGCCGATGTGCGTTTTTGGGGTGGTGATCTAATGCAAAAAGTTGGTGGAACTTTAGTAAAACACTATAAAGATTTAGCCTTTATGGGCTTTGCAGAAGTGTTGGCTAACTTAAAAACAATTTTAAATAACATAGACCTCTGCAAAAAAGACATAAAAAAGTTTAACCCTGACGTTATTATTTTTATTGATTATCCTGGTTTTAACATGCGCATTGCTCAATGGGCTAAAAAGCAAGGGTTTGATACGCATTATTATATTTCTCCCCAAATTTGGGCTTGGAAAGAAGGACGCATAAAAGCTATTAAACGCGATGTAAATCAAATGTATGTGATTTTACCTTTTGAGAAAGATTTTTACGAAAAAAAACATCATTTTCCGGTGCATTATGTAGGGCATCCATTATTAGACGCTATTGCTGAATTTAAGAACAGTGTAACGATTGATTTTAGAGAAAAATATAAATTAGATGAACGACCAATTATTGCTTTGTTGCCCGGTAGTCGTACGCAAGAAATTACACGCTTGTTAAATGAAATGCTTCAAATTGTTAATGATTATCCACAGTTTCAGTTCGTAATTGCAGGCGCTCCAAGTTTAACCGAAACATATTATCAAACATTTATTAAGCAAGAAAATGTTAAGCTTATCATTAATGACACCTATAATTTATTAAATAATGCATACGCTGCCATTGTTACATCGGGTACGGCAACTTTAGAAACAGCTTTATTCCAAGTGCCGCAAATTGTAGTTTACAAAGGAAACGAAATGTCGTATCAAATTGCGAAACGTATTATTAAATTAAAATATATTTCGTTGGTAAATTTAATTATGGATGAACCCATTGTTACCGAATTAATTCAAAAAGAATGTAATACTTTCACTATAAAGCAAGAATTTGAAAAAGTTATTAACAATGAATTTCGAGGTAAAATGCTTGTAAAGTACCGTGAATTAAGTGAAAAGTTAGGTGGAGGAGGAGCAAGTGAACGAGTTGTCAACATTATTAAGAAGTTTTAAGAAAATTTTAAGATTATTTTAGTGACTTCCACCAAATTAAAAATCCTATATTTGTGAAAGACCAAAGCAAAGATTATAAATCCTTTTATTCAAAATATTAATTAATGAGAAATTTAGCTTTAACGTTAGTAACGTTGTTTACTGTATGTTTAGGCACAGAAGTAACTGCCCAAACGGCAACTAAAAAAGTTACAACTGTGAAAACTTCGCAAAAGGCAAAAGAAGAAGCTACAATTGCAAGCATTAATAAAAAAATGAACGCAATTGACAATGACTTAGATAATAAAGCTCCTAAAGTAGAAACCAAATACTGTTATTTAACAGAGCAATTGTTGAATGTAGCGAATGATTATCAAGGAATTCGTTATCAATGGGGTGGTATGTCACGTTCTGGCATGGATTGTTCAGGGTTTGTAAAGACAGCTTTTAACCAATTCAGTATCGACTTGCCAAGAACTTCAAGAGAAATGGCTTCAAGAGGTGAGCGTGTTTCAAGAAACGAAGCGAAGCCAGGTGATTTAATTTTCTTTAAAAATGGTGGATCTCGCGTTATTAATCATGTAGGAATTGTTATTGAAGTAGATGGCGATGATATTAAATTTATCCATTCTGCTACTTCTAAAGGAGTTTCTATTAATTCTACAAAAGAGGCGTATTACAGCAGAGGTTTTGTACAAGTTAATCGCGTGTACGACAGACAAGTATTATAGTTAGTTATTACATATTCAAAAATTTCATACCTTTAAATTGTGAAGAAGGTAATGAAATATCCAATTTATCCCATTACATTTTCTTATGTCAGTGGGATTTTTTGTAGCCACTATTTT
>JAHAYQ010000070.1 GCA_018384465.1 Myroides sp.
ACCACAAACAATGTTTTGTTTTTGTTGAATCCAGAAGCGGTTAATGGCATTAGTGAAAACCAAGTGCTAAAAATCCCTACTTCAAGCGATGTTCAGCATACTGTTCAGCCAAAAGAAACCCTCTACGGAATTTCTAAGCAATACAATATCGCTATAGAAAAATTGTACGATTTAAATCCCGGATTAAAAGAATATGGTTTAAAAATTGGGCAACAATTAAACCTGACCGATACAAATAAAGCTACAGCAATTAATACAAATGCTTCTACCGTGATGGTAGAAAGGGGGCATACTATTTATAGTCTTGCAGTTCAAAATAACACCACCGTGTCTGCTTTGTACGAATTAAACCCCGGATTGCAAGAAAATGGTTTAAAAATAGGACAGGTAATTAACCTACCTGGTTCTAAACAAAATAAAAATTATCCAAGCGTTGCTACCAATAGCAATACAACCGCAAAAACAATTGTTGTAAAGCCTAAAGAAACTATTTACAGTATCACAAAAGTGCATAACGTGTCGCAAGAGCAATTATTACAGTGGAACCCTGATTTAGCAAATGGATTGAAAGAAGGAACCACTTTAATTATTGGTTATCAAGATGCTTTAAATAGTGCCATAGCAACTAGAACGGCACCTGATAATAGACCAACAAACCAACAAAGTAATAGTAAAAAAGGAATTGATCTTACCTTGCCTAACAACGGATCTACTTTAGATTTAGTGATGTTGTTGCCTTTTAATGTGGATCGAAACAATTTTAATAATCCGCAAATCAATCAAAATTTAAAAGAAAATACTTTTTTAAATATGACCTTGGATTATTATTCTGGAGCCAAATTGGCAATTGATCAATTAAAAAGTAAAAATTACAAACTAAATGTAAAATTTGTTGATTCTAAGGAAACTAATAGGGCATTAGATGTTAATACATTAAAAAATGATTTCGATTTTACGTCTACAGATGTTATTATAGGGCCTTTTTTCCAACGAAATGTTGATGCTGTTTCCGAAGCTTTTAAAAATCAGCAAACCATCATTGTATCGCCTTTGTCAACAGATAAAGGAAAGCCTTATCCAAGACAAGTTCACACCATGCCAAATAACGAAATTGTTCGAAATGAAATGTTAGAGTATGTACTTTCTAAACAGGCAAGGGCAGTAGCTATAACAGACGGAAAAAAAACAACGGCTTCATTTTTCAATACAAATTATCCAACAATAACAGCATTAACCGTAAAAGCAGATGAAAAAGTAAGTGCTACTGTGCTTAAAAACTTACTGTCAGAAAACGATGTGAATTATATTATCTACGATGCATCATCGTTAAACACTACGGTAGATTTAGTGCGCACCTTACGATCGCTTTTGCGCGATTATAAAATTCAGTTAGTTTCTTTAGAAAAATTAGAGGTTTTTGATTCGTCTGATATTCAAATAGAAGATTTAACGGCTTTAAAATATACTTTTCCATCGGTTACTAATGATGCAGAAAATAGTAAAAAAGATAAATTTGTAAAAGCTTATCGCACAGTATATGGTAAAAACCCTAATCGTTTTGCAACACGTGGCTACGATGTTACCTATGATGTAATTACCCGCATGTTTGAATCTGATGAAAATTCGAATATTTTTGATTATGGTTCACAGCAAGTAGAAAACAAATTTGCCTATATTAACGAAAACGGAGGTGTGTATAACAATGCGGTGTATATATTGTATTACGACAAAGATTTAACCATAAAAGAAGCTAATTAATGACCAGTAAAGTTATTTATAAAGGCGATTTAAGAACCGAATCGACCCATTTGCAATCGGGAACAACCATTTTAACCGATGCACCCACAGATAATCACGGAAAAGGCGAAGCGTTTTCACCAACTGATATGGTGGCCAATTCGTTAGCAACCTGTATGTTTAGCATTATGGGGATTAAAGCAAAGGCTATGAATTTAGATTTAGTAGATTCTACCGCCGAAGTCACCAAAATAATGCAAGCCGAACCTCGAATGATTGCGGAAATTATTGTTTCGTTTGAAATGAATGCGGTTGTTGATGAAAAATCGAAAACCATTTTAGAACGCGCCGCTATGACTTGTCCGGTGTTTTTAAGTTTAAATACTGATATTAAAAAAACAATTCGCTTTAACTGGAAGTAAGTTTAGCTATAAATCGTTGGTGTAATTCAAAGGAAATAAAAGATTAACCACATAGACGCATAGAATTATAACTAATTGGTAAAGATGTGATAGAAAATAATACTATTTTTCACATAGTTTACTATGTAAAAAGTAAAACGTGTATCATAATCTTTTAAAAACATAAGAAAAAGCTATGTTTTTTATGTGGTGGAAATAAATACACCCAACGCGTTAACTATACTTATTGTCACCCTGAACTTGTTTCAGGGTCTCATGAAACTTACGAACTCGGGAACTAAGTCGAGAGGTAGGTTTGTAGGAATAGCTTGGTAAGAATACTTGTTTTAGTTGAAAATAAATGGAAGATCAAAATAAAGAACTAATAGAATTAGCTCATACAAAAATGCCCTTTGGTAAATACCAAGGGCGTTTTTTAGTCGATATACCCGAACCTTATTACGTTTGGTATAAAAATAAAGGATTTCCGGCAGGGAAATTAGGTAAGCAACTAGCAATGATGTATGAAATTAAATTAAACGGATTAGAAGTATTGATACGAAATATCAAAGCTAAATATCCAAAATAGCATCTCATATAATTTAAAACTAAAACTTTCATAACCCAAATTATAATCGTAATTTTGGCGGGTTTAGAATACAACAACGCAACACAATTATCACAATGAAACAATGTAAATATATTTTCGTAACAGGTGGTGTTACTTCATCACTTGGAAAAGGAATTATTGCAGCATCTTTGGCAAAATTATTACAGGCTAGAGGATACAGAACTACTATACAAAAATTTGATCCGTACATTAATGTAGATCCCGGAACGCTGAATCCGTACGAGCATGGTGAATGTTTCGTAACTAATGACGGAGCCGAAACCGATTTAGATTTAGGGCATTACGAACGTTTTTTGAATGTTCCTACATCACAAGCGAATAACGTAACTACGGGGCGTGTATATTTGTCGGTAATCGAAAAAGAGCGTCGTGGCGAATTTTTAGGAAAAACAGTTCAGGTTGTTCCACATATTACCAACGAAATTAAAGAACGTATGCAGTTGTTGGGTAAATCGGGCGATTACGACATTGTTATTACCGAAATTGGTGGTACAGTGGGTGATATCGAATCATTGCCTTACATTGAATCGGTACGTCAGTTGGTGTGGGATTTAGGTGATAAAAATGCGATTGTTGTTCATTTAACTTTAGTGCCTTATTTGGCTGCTGCAGGAGAATTAAAAACCAAACCTACACAACATTCTGTTAAAACTTTGATGGAAAGCGGTATTAAAGCCGATATTTTAGTTTGTAGATCAGAACACGAATTATCATCAGACATTAAACGTAAGCTGGCAGCTTTCTGTAATGTTTCTCAAGAATCAGTGATACAATCGTTAGATGCTTCAACTATTTACGAAGTACCAAACAATATGTTAGAAGAGGGCTTAGATATTGTTGCTTTGAAAAAATTAGATCTTCCTGAAAAAGGATTGCCTAATTTAACGAAATGGAACGATTTTTTACATCGATTAAAAAACCCTAAACATACCATTAATATTGGGTTAGTTGGCAAATATGTAGAATTGC
>JAHAYQ010000082.1 GCA_018384465.1 Myroides sp.
TTTTCTAATAGTTTTGAAGGGAAATCCATAGCGCAAAAATACGCAAAAAAAATCAAAATAAAGCAAGCTGTTAGTTTGAAAGGAATGGTGAGTTAGTTGGTGATTTTCAGTAGCTCATTTATCAATCAAACGGTTAATCAACTCAACAATTACACAACTCAACAAATAAACGCAGCTTCATGTTATTGCTACTCTCAGTAAAATATTTATTTTTGATAAAATTTATTGAAATGACTCCCATTGTAATCCTAACCATCTTAGTTGTTTATTTCGGAATATTGATTGGCATCTCGCACTTCGTTAGCCGGAAAGACAGCAGTAATGCCGCTTTTTTCTCTGCCAACAAAAATTCAAAGTGGTATTTTGTAGCTTTCGGAATGATTGGAACCGCACTTTCAGGCGTTACTTTTATTTCGGTGCCAGGTGAAGTTGGAGCTCCGTCGGGCGAACAATTTAAATACTTTCAATTTGTTTTAGGAAATGCTGTGGGCTTTATTATTACTGCTACGGTTTTGCTTCCGTTGTATTATCGCTTGAACCTGGTTTCTATCTATGAATATTTTGAAAAACGATTAGGATTTTACAGTTATAAAACGGCTGCCGGCATCTTTTTAATTAGTAGAACAATTGGTTCTGCTTTTAGACTGTATCTGGTGGTAATTGTTTTTCAGCGCTTTGTTTTTGATTCGTTCGGGATTCCTTTTGCAGTAACCGGTCTTATTTCATTGGCGTTAATTTATGCGTACACCTATAAGTCGGGTTTAAAAGCCATTATTATTACAGATACATTGCAAACGTTTTTCTTGATTAGTTCGGTTATACTTACCATTATTTTTATTTGCCATAGTTTAGATTTAAGTTTGGTACAGGCTTTTGAAACCGTGAAAGAAAGCAGTTATAGTAAAGTTTTCTTTTGGGAAGATTTTGTAGATAGTCGTTTCCATTTCATAAAACAATTTTTGGGAGGAATGTTTGTAACCATTGCCATGACAGGGTTAGATCAGGATTTGATGCAAAAGAATTTAAGTTGTGCAAATATTAAAGATGCGCAGAAAAACATGTTTACATTTACCGGGGTTTTTGTCTTGATAAACATTTTTTTCTTAGGCGTTGGAGCATTGTTATACATTTATGCCGATGCCAATGGAGTAGAAGTGCCACTTGATTTTGTGACGGGTAAACCACGTACCGATTTGTTGTTTCCTGAAATTGCCTTTCATCATTTGGTATTGTTTCCTGCCATTGTGTTTTTATTAGGATTGATTGCTGCAACGTTTGCTACTACCGATTCGGCTTTAACCGCCTTAACCACCTCTTTCTGTATTGATTTTTTAGGAATGGATAAACCTGAGAATGTAAATAACCCTAAGAATGTTAAAGTACGTAAGTTCATTCACCTAATTTTTTGTTTTGTAATGTTCGGGGTAATTGTGGTTTTTAACGCCATTAACGACGCGTCAGTAGTAAGTATGATTTTTAGAATTGCATCTTATACGTATGGTCCGCTATTGGGATTGTTTACTTTTGGTATTTTTTTTAAAAGTAGGAAAGTATATGATAAATGGGTGCCTTTGGTTTGTTTGGCATCGCCTTTTATTACTTTGTATTTAAGCAATTATTCGGCTGTTTTGTTTAATGGTTATGTGTTTGATAACGAACTTATCATTGTAAATGGCTTGATCACTTTACTGTTGTTATTGTGTATCAGTTATAAACATAAAACCGAGCTTAATTAAGGCTCGGTTTTGTTTTAATATTGGTTGGTGCTTAACATTACTAATGTACAAGCTTCTTCAAAAGCTATTCCGTTTTTTTTAAGTAACGTTTGTAATTCTGGGTTTTCTGTACCTGGATTAAAAATTACCCTACGCGGTTTTAAGCTCAATATATAATCGTAATATGGTTTTTGTTTGGTAGGATTTAAATACAGTGTTACCGTATCAATTTCCTCACAGTGAATGGGTAATTTTTCAATTGGAATATCACTCACTTCACCACCTCGAATACCAAAAGCTTTTACTTTATGATTGTGGTTAACTAATTTTCTTATCGCCATGTTTGAGTACCGCTGTACGTTTTCAGAAGCACCCATTACTAAGGTTGTATCTTTCATGTTTTTTTTTACAAGTTACGATTTTATTTTAAAAAAGAAAAGCCGCTTCAATAGAAACGGCTTCTTAAAAAGATATTATTTTTTTAAATGTTTATCTAAAAACTGTTCTTGTTCCCAAAGAAGATGTAAAATATTTTCTTTAGCAACGTAGCTATGGCTTTCTTTAGGTAAAAGTACCATGCGAACTGGTGCACCTAATCCTTTTAAAGCCTGAAAATAACGCTCGGTTTGTAAGGTAAAAGTACCAGGGTTGTTATCTGCCTCCCCGTGAACTAATAACATAGGTGTTTTCATTTTCTCGGCATTCATAAATGGCGACATAGTATTGTAAACTTCAGGAACTTCCCAATAATTACGTTGCTCGCGTTGGAAACCAAATGGAGTTAACGTACGGTTATAAGCTCCAGATCGAGCGATACCGCAAGCAAATAAATTAGAGTGCGATAATAAGTTGGCTGTCATAAATGCACCATAAGAATGCCCACC
>JAHAYQ010000105.1 GCA_018384465.1 Myroides sp.
TCACGTCCATCGGTAAAAGCATGAATAAATACATTTTGCAACCCAAATTCATTCGCCGTATCCAACAATCCAAATAAGTGATTAATATGTGAATGTACGCCCCCATCAGAAACCAACCCTAAAAAATGAACTGATTTATTGTTAACCTTAGCGTAATTAAACGCTTGTTGTAATTCAGGCTCAGCACTTAATGTTTTATTAGCTACTGCCAGATTTATTTTGGCTAAATCTTGATACACAATTCTGCCGGCTCCTAAATTCATGTGTCCTACTTCAGAATTCCCCATTTGTCCTTCTGGTAAACCTACGTGTAATCCATCGGTTCTTAACTGCGCATGAGGGTATTTAGTATATAAACTATCAATAAAAGGAGTGTGAGCGTGATCTATAGCTGAAACTTTTGGATCAGGAGATTTTCCCCATCCATCTAATATCATTAAAAGTACTTTTTTGTTCATAAGGCATCAAATAATTGCCTCAAATTTACTTATAGATTTTAGAAAACGAGTACTTTTTTTAACAATTTAGTAAAAATAAAAGTTAAAAATGCTTAATAATCATTTAATTAAGTGCTTCATTTACAATAAAGTTTCTATATTTACGTTCAGAAAATAAAAATCAATATAATATAAGAACAAATGAATTTTAAATTTTTGCCTATTATGATGGTGGGGCTTTTATCATTTAAACCAATGGTAATCAGTGCCCCAGACGGAGACAACAATGGAAATGGAAATGGTAAAAAAGTTACGGTAGTTACAAAATCATCTACGATGAAATCTAAAGACTTGGCGGCTGTAACTAAAACTAATTTGAAATCTGACGCTACTAATAATCTAAGTACGTTTGACCGATTGGTATTATCGGAATATTTAGATTTAGACGAAAAAAACTTTGCAAAACCTGAGTTAGAAAGTTTTAAAGCGGCTTTTAAAGGCTACCAAAAACTGAAAGACGAAGGTAAATTAGAAAAAAACTTACTTACAATCATCGATTTTACCAAATCATCTACCGAACGTAGAATGTGGGTAATTGATATGGATAAACAAGAGATTTTACATCATACCGTAGTATCACACGGTAGAAACAGCGGTAAAGAATTCGCCAGTGATTTTTCGAACACTCCCGAATCTTTTAAAAGCAGCTTAGGTTTTTTTACTACTGCTGAAACTTACTTTGGAAAGCACGGTTTATCTTTACGCTTAGATGGTTTAGAGCCCGGAATTAACGACAATGCACGTGATCGTCATATTGTTATACATGCAGCCGACTATGCCAACGAAAATTTAGGTAAAAGACAAGGGTATTTAGGGAGAAGCTTAGGCTGCCCAGCCCTACCTTTTGATGTGGCTCATAACATTATTAACCTTATTAAAGACGAAAGTTGTTTGTTTATTTACCACGCTGATAAAGCAGATTATCTTACAAAATCTAAGTTATTGAATTAACCTGCGATATAATATATTATCTAAAGAGTAAACGTCGTTTAGTATTTTTATTTGCTCTGTATCATCAATCACAGCTGTAAAATATACTTGATGTACGTTTACTTTTTTATTTAATTTAAAATTCTTCGTTTTTTCATGTACTACTAAAGTATCTAACTGGCTGCGTAAGATATCTTTTTGTTCCATATCAAAAATAATTTCTGCCATACGAAAAGGATCTTCCACACGAACACAGCCTGAACTCAACGCTCTGTTACGCTCTGCAAATCTTCTTTTATTGTTGGTATCATGTAAATACACCATGTGATTGTTAGGAAAATCAAACTTAAGTTGACCTAATGAATTTAACGGACCGGTTTGCTGTACATAACGGTAAGCGTTATAATTTTCTGGATTCCAGTCATACGGATCGATAACTTTCCCTGTTTTTTTATCAAAAATTGTCAATCGGTTTGACGAAAAATACTCTCTGTTTGCGGTTGCTTTAGGTACCACATCTTTTTTAAGAATTGTTGGTGGCACCGTCCATTTAGGATTCACAATAATTCCACTAAAAGCCGACGACAATATAGGAGTTCGACGTTCTTTTGTACCGACAATTACTTTATGAGTTGCCACTAATTCGTCATTGGAAATTACTTTTAATTGAAATTCTGGTAAATTTACCCATACGTAATGTGTTCCTAAGTCTGAAGGCAGCCACTTGGTACGTTCAAAATTTACCCATATTTTTTTACGCATCAAACCTTCGGCAGAAACGGTATCTGTAGTGGTTACAGGTACATATTTGGCAAAAGCTTTTTTATATACCTTGTATAAAGTGCTTTTAGGCTTGATTTCTTCTAAATTTTGATAAATCTTTTGTTTATCGATAGATTGACTTAAAATAGAATCATAAGCTATTTGTTGAAGATAAGGCTCCCAATCACCATATAGTTTTTTAGGATTTATTTTTCCTGTTGCCAACTGTTTGGCTAATTTAAAGTAGGTTTTTGTAAAAAGAATATCAGTTTTCTTTAGCTGAGCTATAGAAAGTCTACTGTAATTCCAATGCGCCTGTATCAATTCTTGTAAAGGATAATCATTTAGCAAAACACCGTCGTATTGACTATCAATTATGGCCGAAATTAAATCACTTCGATTGATCGCTGTTCGCCAAATAGTTTCAAAATTATTATTGGCATAATAATCAGTAACTTGTTCACTTGAACCAAACAGCACTGTTTTTTCAATAACTATATTTTTTTCTTCGTTACTTATCGTTTTTACAACCTCTTCTTTATCACAAGCAATAAACAATAGCGCCCCCGCAAAAATTTTTCTCCAAATCATTCGTAAAAGATTAATCTTCTTTGGCTACAAATTTAAACATAATTCTGTGAGATCCGATGTACGGAATTACCACTTCTTGAACATTTAATTGATAGCCATTTTTTTTATAAAACGGTACCGCATAATCGCGTGCAAAACACCAAATCATAACACTGCCCTTTTTTGATATATATTCTTCGGCAAAATGTAACAAACGCTTGCCAATGTTTTTATGCTGATGTTCTTCTAAAATAGACAAACCTGTTAAGCGATACACAGGGTGTACTTTATACGTATTGGCTTTCTTTAACATCATGGTTACTACCCCTACTAATTCATTTTTTAAAAAAGCCCCAAAGTGTTTGGTTCCTTCATCTAAATCACCTTCAAAATGACATGTTTCAATTGGTTGACCAATTTTTAATACTTTATGACGCATCTCAATCACGTCGGTTGGTTTTAGCTGTTTAAAAGTTAACATAAAGACTTAAATTTTTAACAAGGTACTAAATTAAATAGTTCGTATCGCATTTTATTATTAATTTTATAAACCTATAATTTTTAATATATGCCTGATTTATTACTTAATAACATAGCCCGACACATTACTTTAACCCCCGAAGAACAGCAAATTGTATTAAATGCCTTTTCTATGGAAAGTATTAAAGCTAAAACGGTTGCTATACAACCCGGTGACGAAGCTCATTTTACCTATTTTGTTCTTAAAGGCGTATTGCGCAGTTACACAATAGACGATAATGGCACTGCACATATTTTAAGTTTTGCTACACCAGGTTGGTGGGTGGCGGACATGTACAGTTACCTTACTGCAAAACCTGCAATTTTGTACGTGGATGTTATTGAAGATTGCGAAGTGTTGATCTTACAAAAAAAAGACAGTGAACGCTTATTTCAAGAAGTACCAAAATTAGAACGCTTTTTTAGAATATTAACCGAAAACAACCTAATTGCCAATCAGCAACGCATCTTAGACAAAATGGCTTTATCTGCAGAAGAGCGTTACGAAAAATTTTTAGACAAACACGCTGGCATCGTGAATTGTTTACCGCAAAAATACATTGCTTCTTTTATCGGTGTTACACCCGAGTTTTTTAGTAAAATGAAAGCTACTATGTTAAGAAGAAAGTAAAGCAAAATATTAATTTTCTATTTCTTAATTTAGATTAACTGCCAGCAAATAGTAGTGTTGTAATTTTACCATATCAAAATTAAAGAACAACATGGCAAATTACATTATACATAAAGCAGATAGCAGAGGTTATG
>JAHAYQ010000131.1 GCA_018384465.1 Myroides sp.
CTATGGGGACTCACGGCAGAAAAGGTTTTGCTCGTTTTTTAAATGGTAGTATCAGCGAAGATTTGGTAAACCATTCTCCGCGATCAATTATTACTTTTAAGTTATAAAAAAAGGTTGAGTCTAAAAACTCAACCTTTTTTGTCTATTTCATTTTTTGCAACCAATTACGCATAGAAACTTCGTCATTAATAATGTTTCGTAAATCGGCAATAGCTACCCGATCTTGTTTCATGGTATCGCGGTGGCGAATGGTTACAGTTTTATCTTCTAATGTTTGATGATCTACCGTGATACAAAAAGGTGTTCCCAACGCATCTTGACGGCGGTAACGGCGACCAACTGCATCTTTTTCATCATAAGCTACGTTGAAATCCCATTTTAAATCTTCGATAATTTCGCGGGCAACTTCTGGTAAGCCATCTTTTTTAACCAATGGTAACACTGCTGCTTTTGTTGGTGCTAATACTGCAGGTAATTTTAAAACAGTACGGGTTGATCCGTCTTCTAAGGTTTCTTCTTGCAATGAATTGGAGAAGATAGCTAAAAACAAACGATCTAACCCCACCGATGTTTCTACTACATACGGCACGTACGATGCATTTGCTTCATTATCAAAAAACTGTAGTTTTTTACCTGAATGTTGTTCGTGTGCTTTTAAATCAAAATCGGTACGAGAATGAATTCCTTCTAACTCTTTAAAACCAAAAGGAAAATTAAATTCAATATCGGTTGCGGCATTGGCATAATGCGCTAATTTTTCGTGGTCGTGAAAACGGTAATTTTCTTTTCCTAACCCTAAGGATAAATGCCATTTTAAACGGTTATCTTTCCAATATTCGTAATACTGCATTTCTTCACCCGGTTTTACAAAAAACTGCATTTCCATTTGCTCAAACTCACGCATACGGAAGATAAACTGACGCGCCACAATTTCGTTACGGAAGGCTTTACCTGTTTGTGCAATTCCGAATGGAATTTTCATACGACCGGTTTTTTGAACGTTTAAAAAGTTCACAAAAATACCTTGTGCTGTTTCTGGGCGTAAATACAAATCCATTGCTGAATCGGCAGACGCACCTAATTTAGTCCCAAACATTAAGTTGAACTGACGTACATCTGTCCAGTTTTTAGAACCTGTTTCTGGATCGGCAATACCCAATTCTTCAATAAGCAATTTTACATCTGCTAAATCGCCTGAATCTAAACCTCGAGCCATACGTTCTAAAATTTCTTTTTTATTGGAAAGATATTCCATCACGCGCGGATTTGTTGCTACAAATTGCTCTTCGTCAAAGGCATCGCCAAAGCGTTTTTTTGCCTTCTCGATTTCCTTCTGAGCTTTTTGCCACAATTTTTCGCAGTAATCTTCGATCAATACATCGGCACGGTATCTTTTTTTAGAATCCTTATTATCAATTAACGGATCGTTAAAAGCTTCTACGTGTCCCGATGCTTTCCATGTTGTAGGATGCATAAAGATTGAAGCATCAATCCCTACAATATTTTCGTGCATTTGTACCATGGCTTTCCACCAGTACTCACGAATATTTTTCTTTAATTCTACTCCGTTTTGTGCGTAATCATACACCGCACTTAAACCATCGTAAATTTCGCTCGACGGAAAAATATATCCGTACTCTTTTGCATGCGAAATCACGTTTTTAAAAATATCTTCTTGTTTTGCCATAATGCAAAAATACTAAAATTGCAATGCGTTAAAAATTGTTTACTAACTATAATAACAATACTTTTTTTTGTATCTTAACGCAAAGGTACATAAAGTTGTTGGGATGTGGGTACTTATCAACGTTTTTGATCTATTTTATCCTAAATGTTGCTTGGGATGTGGCGAATCACTTTCAAGCAAACAAGCTGTCTTGTGCGAATTTTGTTTATTACATTTAGATTTCATTCCGATTTCTGTAGCGCACGAATCGGAAATGAAACGACGATTTTATGGCAAATTAAAACTAACGCATTGTACAGCACTGCTTTATTTTGCAGAAAAAAGCATCACTCAACAACTATTGCATCAGCTTAAATATAAAAATCAGCAACAAATAGGCGAATTTTTAGCTGTTTTGAGTCAAAAACATTTACAAAATCATGCGATTATATCGTGGGTTGATTTTATTGTATGCGTGCCGTTACATCCTTCTAAAGAAAAAAAGCGAGGATATAATCAGTTAGATTCTTACTGTAAAAAACTGAGTGAATTATGGAATGTGCCGTACCACAAAGATTATTTAATTAAAACATCCAAAAGTAGAACACAAACCCGTAAAAACATCTTTCAGCGCGCAAAATTGAAAAGTGAATTTATTATTAACCCAAAATACGATGATTTAAAAAACAAAAAAATATTATTGATTGACGATGTAATGACCACAGGCTCTACCTTACAAAATGCGGGAAAATGTATTGTAAACAACCGCAGCAACCAACTAAGTATTTTAACTATGGCATATACAAAGTGACCCTTAGCCTCTAAATTTCATAATTTAGTTTATCTATAAGAGGAAAATAGCGTATAGTACAAATAAAAATAGTTACTTTGCAGGTAAAATTTTGCTGATGAGATTCTTAAATCATATTGTTTTTTTGTTGATTCTTTCGTTAGTCTTGTTTACCAACTGCGCAAAACGAGGCACCATAACTGGTGGCCCAAAAGATACGTTGGCTCCAGTGATTTTATCGACCACTCCAGAGAATTTCAGTACCATGTTTAACAAAAAAGAAATTCAGATCAATTTTGATGAATACGTAAAGTTAAACAAGGTAAACCAACAACTGATTATCTCGCCGCCAATGGAAACCCAGCCTGAGATCATTCCTATGGGCTACCCTAGTAAATTTATTAAAATTAAAATTTTTGACACCTTAAAACCTGATACTACTTATAGTTTCAACTTTGGTGAAAGTATTGAAGACAATAACGAAGGAAATCCGCACAGCAACTACCGCTATGTATTTTCAACCGGCACCTATATTGATTCGCTAACATTAGGCACTCAATTTGATGACGCTTATAGTAAAAAACATTCAGGTACCGTAAACGTACTTCTTTATGAAGCGGAAAGCTTTACCGATTCAACCATCTATCAAAAAAAACCACTCTATGTTGCCAGCGCACGTGACAGTATTCAAACTGTTGATTTAGAAAATTTAAAAAGTGGCCTATATTACTTAATTGCTTTGCAAGAAAAAAACAGCAATTACCGATTTGATCCTAAATCAGATAAGATTGGGTTTCATCCAACCCCTATCTCATTACCTAATGATAGCATTTACTCATTAAAATTATTTCAAGAAGAAAAAGCAACTGCCGCGTATCGTCCATCTATGGTAAGCCAGAACAAATGGTTAGCAGGCTTTGAAGGTTCTACCAAAGATTTAGAGCTTCAAGTTTTAGGCAATAATCAACCTGTTTCCGCTCGCTTTATTAAGGTACCTCAAAAAGATTCGATACATATTTTCACGCCGTTAGAAAAGTACGACTCCCTGCAATTTCAATTTAAATCAGGATCCTACGAGCGATTATATACGGTTAATCAACGAAATGTTCGCCCTATTGACACCTTACAAGTTAAGTTTTTAAAAAGTGGCACGATACAATACCGAGATACCGTAGCTTTTACCACAAATACTCCCGTAAAAAGAGTAGATGAATCATTGATGCAATTGATAGGTAAAGATTCGTTAAACGTACCTTTTACAACCACTATTGACACTCTTAACAACACGGTGAAAGTATTGTTTGATAAGTTAGAAGAAGAAAAGTACACTTTGTATTTACAAGCAAACAGCGTGGTAGATTTTTACGACCAAGCGTTACAACAGGAGATGATTCAACGGTTTCAGACCAATAAACTTACCGAATACGGCAATATTTCGTTTATATTGAGTGGAGCTGTTAATTACCCTATCATCTTTGAACTACTTACCAAAGACGAAAAAGTGTACGATTATTTATACATTACCGAAGAAAGCACTATAGATTTCCGAGCGATTGAACCTGCAAAATA
>JAHAYQ010000136.1 GCA_018384465.1 Myroides sp.
TTATTGGACAAAGAAATTTAAATCCTGTGCTTGACTCTTGTGGTTAAAAACAGGACATTTTAAATGGTTTATCGCATAGACATTTTAATTGGTGAATAACATAATGTGTTAGAACCCATTTAAAGTGTCTATATTCTCACCAATAAAAATGTCTAGTTTATGATGCATATCTAAATATTTGTTTAGTCACCATTTTAATATGTTACTGTCACGATAACACTATCAGTATAATCGCCAGGTGTACTACCAATAGTTATACCTGATGCAATTTTCCCATATACAGTACTTGACTGAGCAGAACCTATACCTGTTAGAGAAAGACCACCACTTCCCCCTGTGCTAGTAGTTCCACCTGTTTCACTCCAAAGATTACTAAAATTAGAATCCTTATAAAGTTGATAAGGGATATATTCAGTGGCAGTCGAATGTTTCATTCGCCGACTGCTACTATAATTATTACCATTACCTAAATATATTGTGTAATTTGTTGCATTATTACAAGTCGTTGAAATAGCTCCAGATGCGTTATAATTATTTTTTGTTGATCCAATATCAGAGATGCTACCAAAATTTATTACATCTGTAGAATTGAGCTGACATATTTTTGGAACAACATAGTTAGCTGTTAATGTAGTGCCACCAGAATCCCATCCACTACCAGTACTAGAACTAGTCCCTTCACATTGATTGGCAGAGCCACCTTGCATATCCCAATAAAGCTTAACTGCTGCAGTATACGTACCGACTGGATAAATATTGGTTGAAGAGGATCTTTTAGGTACAGTTACTGTTACAGAATAATCAATGACATTGTTATTTGCTACTGTAGTAACGGGGCCGTACCATGTATTAGAAGTTTGATTAGTTGAAGTTGAACCAGCACCGCCCACAGAAGCTATTACCGTATAAGGTAATGATGTTGAACTATTTGCAGTTGTTCTGCCTGTAAAAATTGTTTTCATGCACATATATTTTTCAACTTTCTTGGAACTACTTCCTTCAGTACAAGTTATTGTTCCTGTAAAGGTAATTTTAGCAAGACTATCCAAATTTGTAGCATTATAAGTATGGGTAGTTGTAGTTGTGCCAACTGGTATACATGTAGCATGCGCTTTATTAAAAAACAAGCTTATAAACAGAATAAAAAAACTAATTATCAAAAACTTACACAAATTGGTCGAAATTATATTTTTCATTGTAACTTGATAGTTTGTGCAAATTATTGACATACATATGGCCCTAATTTCTTTAATGAATAATGTTCACTACCATAATCAAAATGAACCTGACATGAACCCTGATCTAGCAAATCAACATCAAGGATGTTTTTAGGTAGTAGACCTTGTACAAAAACCTCACCATCATAACCAATGAGTGCTGTATTTTCGCCATTAATCGTTACGCTATAACCAGGCTGAATAGGGTTATTGTTTTTATCTACTAGTTTTACAACAGCAGATATTACTTGGTGAGCATCAAAGTCAATGTGTGCACCTTGGCGATACCCCACAATTACTTTCTGTGCAGTATTTGGCACTTCCCACTGCAACGGTAAATAGGTTGGATCAAGGAAAATATGATGGGTTTGGTAAGGTAGTAAATTAGAAATTAAGAAACGACCTTGATGATCGGTTTTACCTAAATTAACACCACCATTTAGGATTTGGCTTTTTGGTCCTGCATTTGTAACAACTGCATAACCATCTCCAATTTCATTTGCAGCAAAAACCCTTCCTGCAGCAAAAACGAGTGAACCTGTTGCAGATAACGAAGCCTGATCTATATCACTATATCGACTGTAACTAGCTGTGAGATAGGCAGGTCGAGCCCGATAATTTACATATGCTGAAGCATTGTTATTCGAACTTCTTTCATTGTGCTCAACATAGCCACCCCAACCTAATGAGCCAATTTCTGGGCCTGATAAGCCATTAAATTCTTGGCGGTAACTTGTAGTATTATCTGCATCTCTCGACATGCTCGTGATAGCATTAAACTTAAATGATGGGGTATAACGTAAAGCAATATAAGAACCATAATTTTTAGCATCATTAAAATCTTTATAAACCGATGCATATAAATTCCAGTTTTTACCAAGATTTGCATTGAAGTTGGCAGATAAAAGGCTATATTGAGATTCTTGTGATTTTATCTTATTATAACCAACATAAACCCCATAACCATTATAAAAATTATAGCTTAATCCCGCCCGAAAGAGTTCATCAGCTAAAGCGCCTGATGTTAAAAAATTGTATTCTGCATCTTTTTCATTCTTATTATATCCATTTTCATAACGAACTTTTGAAACACGTGCTAGGTCATAATAATTATCAAAAACTTTTCTAAAGCTTGTATTAAATGAAATATCTTTATTAATCCGACCTTCTAACCCAATAGAACTTAAATAACCATTTTCATCTTTATAGTTACTCAACGAAAAATCTGCATTTACAACGCCCAAACCCCATAAGTTTTGTGCAAAACCGATACCTGCATTAGACAATCCATCAGTTGATGCTTCCATCCCACCACTTAACGTGAGCGATTGTTTAATCCCGTAACGAATCGATCCCGAACCAAAAAGCACCCCATCATCATAATCATTCGAATAAGAACCATAATTGTAACGTGGCATACCAACATCTACAGAAAACTGATTAACACCTTTTGCTAAAACTTTAGGTGAAAAGTAGTATGCCTTTTTAACTAAATTTTGCTTTCCTGTAGCATCGGTTGTTACTAAAGTGACCTCATTTCCAGAAATAAGAGGTAACTGTTTAATATCGAATGGGCCAGAGGGCACTATTCCAGAATATACTTTTTGCTGATTAACATATAAATCAAGCGTTGATGGTAGTGCTGCTGATCCTGAGAATTGAGGTAATGCTGTAGTAATAATGTCTGAGCGTTGAGCATACGCACTTGACCATTGCGCACCACCTAAACGCACACTGTTACCCCAGTCAGTAGTGTTTGATGTAAAATCACCAATGGTATAAAGTCTAATTTTTATCGGATTAATATATTGCCATTTCGATTCTAACCGTACAAATTTATTATGGCTATAATCATTTAGATCATCACCATTATACAAAACACCTGTATAGAAATTGCCTAGCCGAGTGCTATAAAATGCTTCAGCAGATCCAGAAAAAACATTCTGTTCGTCATTAATCGTATTGTAAAGACTATAATTAATGATCGCTGCATTCAATGGTTTTAAGTTTAATAGCTGATTTGGAGTCGCATTGGATCCTTCTAAATCTAGACTAAACCTAGTAAGCATCTCTTGAGGTACAGTTAAGTCTAAATTCTGATTACTTTCATCATATTTAAATTGAATTTTTTTATAATCATTTAAACAAATTAATTGTGTATCAGAAATATTCTCATCTAATATTATTCTTAGTGCTCTTAAATGCTTTGCTAAAATATATAATTTACCATTATTATCTTTTTTAACCGCTGTTAAATCACTTGTATTTTCACTATTAACAGATACATTCAAAAACAAATTGATATTAGATTCTTTGTTAGTAATATTTTGTGGGATAATATCAGGGATAATTGGAGTCGTAGCATGAGTATCATCCCTTAACATAGCATAAGCAGTTGTATATGGTATACAAATCAAACATGCTGCTAGAACCCCATATTTCATAGCATTAAATGCCTTTTACAATACGATGGTTTTACCATCTACTACTAAAGTTACGCTATATTCATGATTAGCTTGAAATTTAAAATTATTTGCAATCGCATAACTTTTTGTCTGCTTATGTAAAATGTATCCATTCAGTGTGTTGACAGGTATCAAATAGGTCATTTTAGAAGTTTTATCAATAATAGAGAGACTACTAAGTAAAACGTGCCTGGTTCCAATATTATTTAAAATCAAAAATGATTGATTTTCACTATTTTCAATTTTCCATTTAATTTCATAATAAGCATTTTTGTTCACTACAAAAAGTGGCATCGAAGAGCGAAGTAAAACATTTACACCTTGACTTACCTTACGGCTATCTGCCGGCTTAGGTAATTCATCCACAATAATACGATATGACTTTTCATTTGTAATAGGTGCCGAATTCAATCTTACAACGCGTAAATTATAAGACCCTTCGGAAGCAAGTTTAAATATTGGTGGACTAATGACAATATCATCTGTCGGTATTAGTTGATCTTTTCCTTCTACTTGCGACCATTCAAATGCGCGCACCTGAAAATCACTACTTTCAGTTGATTGATTATAAATATTTAGCGTGGTAGCCGACTGTGTATCTAAGAGTTCTAAACCGATAGGCGATAAACGAATCGATGCAGCATAAATACAAACTGGCATACATAAAGAAATTTTCAGTAATGAGCTAAAAATACTTTTCATTATCAACCTATCATTAAATAAATATTAAGCTAGCAAATAATACCTAGCTTAATACAACGCAACTGTTAATAAGTAACCGTCAATGTCACTACATCTGTATAATTACCTGCAGTTGGTAAAACACTTCCTGCTGGGATACGACCATAAACGTCAAGTGTCTGTGGAGTACCATTACCTGTAAAAGCTGTCGTGCCATCAACTGCAAGTGCAGCTGTACGAGTTGTCGCTAAATATAAATCGTATGGAATAAATTCTGATGAACCACCCGCCATACGACGTACGCCACCTTGACTATTGCTACCAGCACCAAATGCAACTGTATAAGCTGTACCGTTGTTACATAATACCTTGATAGAAGTTCCAGAAGTAGTAGTAGTGTCACCATCCACATTGGCTGTCAAAGAAGTGATTGTCCCAAAGTCAAGCACCGCATTTGCTACAGTGCCAGACGCATCGGTATTTACCGAACAACCTTTTGCAACTGTCGCTTTCACAGTTAATGTACCTGTTGTATTTTCAGCATTTGCGGCTTGAATACCGATTAGCCCAATTACTGCTAACGTAGCATAAGAAATAACCTTTTTCATTTATGAACCCTTTTACATCGAATTGTTAATGAATATATGTGAAAAGAGCACACTAAACCTGTAAAACTAAATAGTGATATTCTTTACATTCAATGAATTATATTAAATTAATGTGATACAAGCCACATTTTTTTATAAAAATGTTAATTTTAATGTAACCAGTCCGAATCATGCTTGAACACGCTTCGGACTATTTAACATAATGGCGGTTATACGAAACGCAATTGTAATAATACTGAAATATCAATAATTTAAGATAAAATAGAAAGTTAAAAGATCAGCAGAATCCCGGCTTGGAAACAAGTCGGCTTTTTTTTAAACTGTTTTGATATATTCCGCCAATAAAATTGATTAATTTTTAATCAAACTAAAACTTTTCTCAATGTTCCCTGACTTGCCAGGGCAAAAAATATCCCCAATTTCTGCGGATAAAACTGGGATGTTTTTTAGCCAACTTTGTAAGCATTCTCTCACATTAATTCCAGTATATGGCTACTAGTTCTAATGATTGAAAGTTCATATGATTAATACATCAGGAA
>JAHAYQ010000138.1 GCA_018384465.1 Myroides sp.
GTTTACGAATTCGCTAAAAACTTCCGAAACGAAGGTATGGATCGCACACACAATCCGGAATTTACTGTAATGGAAATTTACGTTGCGTACAAAGATTATAACTGGATGATGGAATTTACCGAGCAATTGTTAGAACATTGTGCAATTGCGGTAAACGGAACAACACAAGCAACTTTTGGCGATCATGCAATTGATTTTAAAGCGCCTTACAAACGCGTTACCATGCGCCAAGCGATTATAGATTTTACTGGGTTTGATATTGAAGGAAAATCGGAAGATGAGATAAGAACTGCAGCTCAAAACATGGGAATTGCTGTTGACGAAACTATGGGTAAAGGAAAATTGATTGATGAGATTTTTGGCGAAAAATGCGAAGGAAATTATATTCAACCAACATTTATTACTGATTACCCAAAAGAAATGTCGCCTTTAACAAAAGAACATCGTGACAATCCAAATTTAACAGAGCGTTTTGAGTTGATGGTATGCGGTAAAGAAATTGCCAATTCGTACTCTGAATTAAACGATCCGATAGATCAGCGCGAACGTTTTGAGGATCAGTTAAAACTATCTGAAAAAGGCGATGATGAAGCCGGACAATTTATTGACGAAGACTTTTTGCGTGCGTTAGAGTTTGGTATGCCGCCAACAGGTGGTTTAGGTATTGGTATGGACCGTTTGATTATGTTTTTAACTAACAATCCGTCTATTCAAGAAGTGTTGTTCTTTCCGCAAATGCGTCCTGAAAAAGCGGCACCAAGTTATGAATTAACAGATGATGAAAAAATCATTGTTTCAATTTTAGAAAAAAACGAAAATAAAATGCCTTTATCTACTTTAAAAGAACAGGCTGCTTTAAGCGGTAAAAAGTGGGATAAAGCAATGAAAGGTTTAGCTTCACATAACTTAACAAAAGTTATTACTGAAAATGAAGAAAAGTTTGTAGTTTACAACTAATTTTTACATAAATATATAGAAATGTTAGGACTTAAATTATTGACCGATCCGCGTTGGGCAAACATTGCTGAAAGCAATTTGGAAGAAATTTTAACCGATCATGCTTGGTGCGAACAAAAAGCTGCCACCAATGCCATAACAATTATTACATACAATTCTGAACACGAAGATTTAGTAACTACATTAACCGAGATTGCCATTGAGGAAATGGAGCATTTTAAAATGGTTCACGATATTATTAAACAACGTGGATACACTTTGGGCAGAGAAAGAAAAGACGATTACGTAAATCAACTTTATAAATTCATGAAAAAAGATGGTTCACGAAATGATGCTTTCATCGATCGTTTGTTATTTGCAGCCATGATTGAAGCTAGAAGTTGCGAGCGTTTCCGAGTGCTTTCAGAAAATATTAAAGACGAGGAATTAGCTACTTTTTACCGCGAATTAATGATTTCTGAAGCCGGCCATTATACTACGTTTTTAAAATTTGCCAAAAAATATACCGAACGTGTAGATGTTGAAAAACGCTGGAAAGAATGGTTAGATTTTGAAGGAAAACTTATTCAAAATTACGGTAATAAAGAAACAGTTCATGGATAAAGATTTAATGTTACCTACTCTTTTTCTTTATGTTGCGAATTAACGCATCAACAACACCTAAAACAATAACTTCATCTACTTCTGTAATAACTACAGAATGAGAATATTCAGGGTTTAAAGCTTCTAGCTTTGAACCCTTTTTATTATATCTTTTTAAGGTATATTCTGACGAGTTAATTGACACAACTACATCGTCACCACAAACCACAGCCTGATAGTTTTGCTTATCTACTACTAAGGTGAGTACTTTTAGTTTACTGTTAACCACAGGTGTATAAAACACTAACATTAGTTCATTACTACAAACCGCATTGTATATAAAATTTTGAACATCTAAAGTCAGATCTTCTGGTAGATTTAATGCATTTAAATTTTTCATAATCAACGATTTAAAAATTAATACATCAAAATTGAAGGATTACCATTAGGTATCGAACCATAAAATGAGGTAACGTACCATGATTAGGGGGTAAAAAACATTTTTATAGGGAATTGAGGAATGGGGAATAAAAACTTGAATGATTTAATAAAATAACTTATATTTGAGTTTATAAAAACTTAGGCTTATGGAAACGACACAAAAAAGCATTTAGGGCGCAACATCAGTCGCATACGAGAAATGAAGGGAATGAAACAAGAAACTTTAGCTGAACTGTTAGGTATTAGCCAACAAAAAATGTCGGTACTTGAAAACACTGCTGAATTAGACGATGCGAAACTTGACGATATTGCTAAAGCCCTAGAAGTGCCTACCCAAGCCATAAAAGAATATTCAGATGAAAAGATTTTGAATATAATTAACAGTACAATTACAGATAGCCCAATATATAATAACTTTTGTACCTTCAATCCTTTAGACAAATTGGTTGAAGCGTACGATGAGAATAAAAAATTATACGAGCGTTTGTTAGCTGCTGAAAAAGAAAAATTAGCTTATGTAGAACAACTATTAAAAAAATAGATTTTAGTTATAAAATCACACCAAAATAAAAAAGAGAAAAAATCGGCTATTTAGTAAAAAAATAGTCGATTTTTCTATTTTTATACATTCTTATAGAAAATGCAGTTCATACACTATCTATGCTTTAACTATGGAGTATCTACGGAGTATCTATACAGTTGGTATTTAGAAAAATTTTCGGTGACCCGTCCTAAAATAACGACACCTATTTTTAATTAAATCCTGTTATAGTTATACACCAATTGATATTAATCCTAAACTTATCTATACAAGAGAGTTTTGATAATTGACCCGTCCTGTAGCGTTTCCATTTTTCTTAAATTCAAAATAAAGTTTAACTAAATTGCTACAATCGTGAAAATCAATTTACTTCTATTAATTATTTCTGTGATAAAAATATCATACCTGAAATTTCGAAAAGTATATATTATGTTTTTTAGACAATTAGCAACAAAAAATGCCTGTTTCATATATTTATATTATTTTCTTTTCTTTCAAAAATTGCATCAGCCGCTTCTTCGCCCGTATTTATTATTATTTTACATTTAGGTGCATATTTTCTTATTAAGGCAGCACAGTCTATTCCAGTATGTAAATTTTGTTGTTCAT
>JAHAYQ010000158.1 GCA_018384465.1 Myroides sp.
AAAACAACTCTAAAATGATTCATCCCAAAATAGGTGAAGTTGTTTATTTAAACCAACCTGAACAAACGTTTGAAAAATGGTGGGAAAAGGTGAACTGATATAGAATTTGTTTAACTTTTTAAAACGACATAGGCACATTGTTATTAATTTTTTATAGGGTGATTTCATAAATTACTTTTGTTAATAAAAAGGTAAATAGTTTTTATCATCGATAAACACATAGTTAAGCGCTATTTCTTTTGTAAGATACAAAAGCTATGTAGCCTGAAGTAATCTGAACTTTTTATATAAGAAATTGATTAAATACTAAACAATATCTTTACGCACTTAACTTCTAATCACCCATTAAAATATAAACCAATAAAAATGTCGCAGGTTAATGCGACATTTTTGTTTATTCATACTGTTGTACCAGTTCCATTAATTTTTTGTCTTTTTCCAACAAAATCAATCGTGTGCCTTCTAATTTAAAATGGGTTACTTTATCTAAAGCATCTGTAAAAACCTTTTCATTTACACCTTCACAAAACATTTTTGTAGAGGAAATATGGTTGAATTGCATGGTGTTTTGATACATTAAAAGCTGTCCGCTAATGGTATTACAAGCGCTATTTCCGGTAAAAGTTGGCTGGTTGATATCTATTCTAATAAATGGTTTTTTGTACGGATACAAATCGGCTGCTTTAATTCTTCCTACATAAATTTTATCTAAATACCAATTACCGTTAAGTGCAACTTTATGGAATTTCAACTCGCCCTCTGCCGATTTTAATACCAACACATTGTTTTTAAGTTCGTAATTGGTACTACTAATAAGCATTTTGGTGTATTCACTGTCTTTTACTTTATTACAAGCCATCATAGTAGAGATGAATTGTTGTGGAAATACAATTTCGTTATTTTTTTTCAATACTGCTCGTCCGTTGATTCGGTTACATCCGTCATAACCATATACGGCTAAATTTTCAGCACTATCAAAAGTTAAAGTTGGCAATCCTTCTTTAAAATCTTTGGTTAGATCTTTACTAAAACTTGCCGAAGCCAATTCCCAATTCCCATTTAAAAGCGATTGATCTTCTTTTATCTCTTTTGTTGTACCACATGCTACCATTAGTACCGCTGTTATACTTGCTAAAATAAAATTTTTCATTTTTAATTTTTTGTAAAAATAAATAAAGCTCCGCATTTTGCGAAGCTTTTAACTATTCGTTATGTAAAAAGGCTTGTCGCTCTAACAAAACCGCTTCGCTTTCCACGTGGTTATCGTCTGGCACACAACAATCAACAGGGCAAACCGCTGCACATTGTGGTTCTTCATGAAAACCTTTACATTCGGTACATTTACCGGGTACAATGTAATATATGTCATCAGAAACGGGAGTTTGTGCTTCATCGGCATCGATTTCTGTTCCGTCTGGTAGAACAATTTTTCCGCTCAACGCTGTGCCGTCTTTCCAGCGCCAATCGTCAGCTCCTTCATAAATTGCAGTATTTGGACACTCGGGTTCACAGGCACCGCAATTGATACATTCATCGGTTATTATAATTGCCATAGCAAGGATTTTATATAATTAGTGTAACTTTGTACAAAATTACAATATAAAGAATTTACAAACAAATCTATATGATTTTAGAAGATAAAAAAAGAGCTTTTATACAGTTGGGTCGCTTTTTAAAGCAATTTGTCGTGTATCCATACCAAAAAGATGACGAAGTTGCTTTTAATGATACCCATTTTGAACCCTTTTCTTTGTTGATTGATCGTTTGCACGAAAGCAATAGTTGGTTTAAACGAGATCAGGTGACGTTTGCTTTTAAATCTTGGAGTGATGCTTTAACGGCTGATCATTTAGATCGATGGTTGGCTGCTTATGATTTATCTACAGAATCATTAAAAACCATAGGTTTAATTTTAGCCGGAAACATTCCTATGGTAGGCTTTCACGATGTGGTTTCGGTATTGTTATCAGGCAATAAAGCCTTGATTAAATTATCGTCAAACGATGAATTGTTGATTCCTGCTGTATTAAACTATTTAAAAACGGTTGCGCCTGAATTTAAAGATCGATACCAAATTACAAAAGAAAAATTAGAAAATTTTGATGCCGTTATTGCCACAGGTAGTGATAATACAGCTCGTTATTTTGATTATTATTTTAGTAAATATCCTAACATTATCCGCAAAAACCGTCATTCGGTAGCGGTGCTTAATGGAAACGAAACCAAAGAAGATATAGAAGCTTTAGGTGAAGATATTTTTAGATATTATGGTTTAGGTTGTCGCAATGTGTCTAAATTATTTGTACCCGAAGGATATGATTTTGATGCTTTTTTTAACGGAATGTTCGCCTATAAAGATATTATTCACGACGAAAAATATGCCAATAATTACGACTATAACAAGGCTGTTTTCTTGATGAGTAATTTTGCAATTTTAGACAATGGATTTTTAACGATTAAGCAAGATTCGTCGTACGCTTCGCCAATATCATCGGTTTTTTACGAGTATTATACAGATTTACAACAGGTTAAAGAAAAGTTACAAGCCGATAACGAAAAGATACAGTGTGTAGTTTCTAACAATTTAATTGAAGATAGTTTACCTTTTGGCACAACTCAATCTCCAAAATTATGGAATTATGCCGATGATGTGGATACAATGAATTTTTTATTATCTTTATAAAAAATTTATAAAAAAATGATTGATCAAATTCAACAAATTGTTAGTCAGCTAACAGAAAAAGAAATTGGCGGAAACGAACAAATTTCTAATAATTTAGCAGGCAATGTTGCCAAAGAAACAGGAAACTCTTTAATGGAAGGGTTACAAAATGCTGTGTCGGGCGGAAACATGGGCGAACTTATGAATATGTTTAGTGGAAACGACGCAAATTCTTTAACATCTAACCCAATTGTAAAAAATATTATAGAATCGTTAACTTCTAAGTTGGGAACTAACGTAGGATTAGACGCTGGTACATCTAGCAATTTTGCAAGCAGTATTATCCCTCAAATCTTAAGTATGGTAATGGGTAAAGCAAAAAGCGGTGACTTTAATATTACAGATATTTTAGGATCATTAACCAGTGGAAGTGCAGCTTCTATGTTAGACCAAAACGGCGACGGTAAATTAGGAATTGACGATGCCATTAGTGCTGTAAAAAAAGGTGGTTTAGGCGATCTTTTAGGTGGATTTTTTAAGAAGTAAGAAAATCTATACTGTTACATAACGTGTTTGATTAATAAATCTGCTGCAAGGTTTAAAATAACCTTGTAGCTATATAATTTCTTTTCCCTATAAGGTAAAAAAGACGTTTGAAAGATCGAAATTAATACTAATCAAATACAGATTCATAATAAATTAAGCTGTCTTTTTAGGCAGCTTTTTCTTTTAAACCGTCATGAACTGTGTGCTTTGAGATTTTAGATGTAAAATAATCATTAAATTTGCGCCAGGTAAAATAT
>JAHAYQ010000106.1 GCA_018384465.1 Myroides sp.
GACATCGAATTATAATTCTCGATTTAAACCAGCCGAAGTCTTGGTATATAATGATCAAACATATTTAATTCGCCAACACGAAACAATGGATGATTTGTTAAGAAATCAAGTGCTGGTTGATTTAGATTAATTATTCCGTAACAAATACTTAATATCAATAGGATAGGCAAACGATTAGTTTGCCTATTTTTGTATAAAATAATTCAGAAATGAAAAGAAGAAGTTTTTTTAAGTTGGGAGGCTTAGCCGCTTTGGGTTCTACGTTGGTTAATCCAATCGATACTTTTGCAGGTAGAAACGATATTGCTATAAATTCGACTAATAAAAAAGCAAAAAACATCATTTTTATGGTAAGTGATGGTATGAGCTCTGGTACTTTGAATATGGCTAATATGTATTCAGAACGCATTTTAGGCAAAACCAGTAATTGGATTCAACTATATCATGAAAATAAAGTTACCAGAGGGTTAATGGATATGGCATCGGCATCTTCTATTGTAACCGATTCGGCAGCGGCAAGTTCTTCATGGGGTGGCGGTTTCCGCGTTAAAAATGGTTCGTTAAATATTAGTCCGTCTGGAGAAGAAAATATGCCAATATGGCAAAAATTCAAGTCGAAAGGTAAAAAAGCAGGTTGTGTAACCACAGTGCCAATTACACATGCAACTCCAGCTGGTTTTACGGTTTCCATGAAAAGCAGAAATGATCAATCGGCAATTGCAGAAGAATACCTTCGTATTGGTTACGATGTTTTATTGGGTGGTGGTCAACGCTATTTTGAGCCGTCACACAGAAAAGATAAAAAGGATATGTATGTTGCCTTTCAAAAACAAAATTATGAGGTGGCAAAAAACAAGTCCGAATTAAAAAATACAGATCGATCAAAAAAACTATTGGGGGTTTTTGATTACGATGGTTTGCCTTATGAGATAGATAGAAAGCAGTCTGTTGAATTAACGAAAACAATTCCAACGTTAGCAGAAATGACAGAGATTGCAATCAATCAAATGAAAGACCATCCCGAAGGTTTTGTATTGCAGATTGAATCAGGAAAAGTGGATTGGGCGGCACACGCAAACGATGTAGCAGCTTTAATTCATGAACAATTACAGTTTGATGAAGCCATTGCTGTAGCTTTGAAATTTGCCGAACAAGATAAAAATACATTGGTTGTAATTACTACCGATCACGGAAATGCAAATCCCGGTATGATTTACGGTAAATATGCTGACAATCATTTTGATAGTTTGGCAGATTACAAATACACCAATGAATACATATTAAATAGCATCAAAGCAGATTATTCTGAATTTCAAATAAAAGATTTTGTAAAAAACTGTATTAATGTAGATTTGGCAGATGATGAAATTAAAACCATTACATCGTATTATAACGGATTAAAAAAAGGCGATGACGGATTGTACAATTACAAGCATTTGCCTTTCAGCGCTTTTGCTGAAATTCAGAAAAAATACAATTCAGTAGGGTGGATCTCCATGGATCACTCCGCAGATTATGTAGAAGTTGCCATGTTTGGTCCCGGTAATCATCTGCATAAACCGTTCATGAAAAATACCGATATGCACTACTTATTGTTAGAAGCAGCCGAAGTTGACAACAAATTTTAGATAAAAGATTTGTTTAACGATTTACGTGGCACTAAACTAATAAATCAACTTAATATCCTTTAAATTATATTCTTTTAAATCGTGGTTGGTCAGTTCTACCTGTAACTGACCGCTGCGATTTACTTGTTTTATCACTCCATTAAATGTAGTTCCGTTCATATCTTCAAAAACACTTAATTGATCTTTTCTAAACAAATAGCGGTGATAAAAAATCCATTCGTCTTCAGTGATAATCGGTAAATGATTTATTTTATTCTTTATAATATCAACAATACGCAAAAGTAACTGTTCTTTATCCACTTTTATATCGTACTGTTTAAATATAGAAGAAGCCTGAGGAAATGCATCAAAATTAGTTTGATCTATATTAATGCCAATACCAATAATCGATTTTACTTTACCTGATGCAGAAATAGTATTTTCAATTAGAATGCCAGCTATTTTTTTATTGTATGACAAAATGTCGTTTGGCCATTTCACCCAAATATTTGTTAAATTTAAATCGTGTAAGGCAGTAATTATGGCGTTTGAAACAATTACATTCAATGTAAAAATATCGTGAATATGTAGCTTACTATTTCCGATAAAAATACTAAATGTAAGATTTTTAGCCTCTTGCGTTACCCATTTAGCTCCTCTTTGACCTTTACCTTGCGTTTGCACATCAGCCCACACAACGGTAAAGTCACTCAATGTGTCAGTAACTGTCAATTGCTTTAGATAATCGTTAGTTGAAGGTGTGGCATTGAGTTTGATTAAATTCATTATAATTTGTCGTATCTTTAGGAACTTTAGCACAAAAATAACCTAATTAAACAATACAATTTGATAAATTTGCAATAATCTTAGTACAAATTACATACATGAACGAAAACAAAAAAAACAATGAGGCTTTACTAGCCTTAATTATAGAAGGAATCGAAAACGTAAAAGGAGAAAATATAACTGTCTTAGATTTAAGAGAAATTGACAACACTGCCTGCGATTATTTTGTGATTTGTGACGGAAACTCTAACACACAAGTAAATGCTATTTCAGGATCTATTCAAAGAACTGTTTCACGTGAATTAAGCGATAAACCTTGGCACGTAGAAGGATCTGAACAAGCAAACTGGGTTTTAATGGATTACATTAATGTAGTAGTACATGTTTTTCAGAAAGAAACCCGTGAATTTTATAATATAGAAGACCTTTGGGGCGATGCAAAAATTACCCAAGTTACTTCTAACCAATCAACACAATAATTATATATGAAAAAGCCCGTTAATAATAAACCTAGGTACAACCCTTGGATGCTATATGCAGGACTTATTTTTATACTTTTTGCCATATCGCTGACAACAGGCGGTGGAAGTTTTGGTGACGGTAAAACAATAGGTTTATCTAAATTTTATGAATATTTAGACGATAATCAAGTTGATAAAGTGGTGTTCAGTACATCATCAGCTAAAGTTTTTTTGAATGAAACAGCTAAAAACGCTGAGGAGCATCAAAAAAATAACAAACCTACGTTGTTCAGTTCAATGAACAGTGGACCGGATTATGTGGTGGAAATTGCTAATAAAGATTTGTTAGAAGAACGCTTGATTCAAGCTCATAACGAAGGAAAAATAAAAGAGTTCACTACTGAAAAAGAAAGCAATTGGGGACCAATCCTACTTTCGTTTTTACCAATTATTTTAATTGCTGCCATCTGGATTTTTATGATGCGCCGTATGAGCGGTGGTGCTGGAGCAGGTGGCGGTGGACAAATTTTTTCTATTGGAAAATCGCGTGCCAAACTATTTGATGAAAAAATCGATCAAAAAGTTACATTTAAAGATGTAGCAGGTTTAGAAGGCGCTAAAGAAGAAATTGAAGAAATTGTTGAGTTTTTAAAAAATCCAGAAAAATACACTTCAATAGGCGGTAAAATTCCAAAAGGAGCTTTATTAGTTGGTCCACCCGGAACCGGTAAAACCTTATTAGC
>JAHAYQ010000113.1 GCA_018384465.1 Myroides sp.
AATTACAATTGTTTGGTAGAAAACCTTGGGAAATCCCGCATTTAGATACGTTGGAATTATGGAAATTTGGCGATTACAAACATTACACCTCGTTAAAATTACTAACGCATGTTTTAGGAATTCCGTCGCCTAAAGAAGATATCGATGGCAGTGAAGTTCGCAATGTATATTACAACGAGAAAGACATCAACCGAATTTCTAAATACTGTGAACGTGATGTAATTGCTGTGGCTCAAGTTTTGTTGCGGATGCGTAATGAATCTGTTTTAAGTGAAAGTGAAATATTTTCGGCCTAAAACAAATAAATGTTAAAGTTTAAAAATAATTTTCTTTTTAAGAAATATATATAGAATTTTGTCCCGAAATAAAAATCAATAGAAAAAATAAAATGCAACAATTTATTAAACATACACGCAACTTTAAGATGTGGAGATTTTCTCGCAGAGGTTTTGTATGCACTAAATTGTAATCATTTTACAATATAATTTACAAATGAATCCTCTGCAAGCCGCAGGGGATTTTTTTATGCCAATAATTAATTAACCACATAAGTACACAAGGCTATGTTTATTTTGTCAAAACATAATCTATAATAACCTTAAGTAAAAACAACTATTATATAGAAAATCTATGTGGTTAAAAAAAGAAATAAATAGTAATCCATAAAACCAGTAATCATGAGTGTAGAACAAATTTCATTGTTAAGCTTTGCTAACCAAAGTCAACTAAACATCAAAAGTAACGAATTGCAATTTTCAATCGATCAAAAAGATACGAAAAAGAATACCTATGCGCATTTAGAGTATTTACTTGCGGGGTTTGCGGCTTGTGTCAATATGGTGGGTAGACAGGTAGCAGATGATTTGGATATGGATTTAAAAAGTATTCAGATAGAAATTAAAGGAACTATTAATACCGCCAAAACACAAGGCTTAAATGTAAGAGACCGGAGTGGTTTTGAAGCAATTGATTTGATTGTAAAACCCGTTACAACCGCCGATTTAAGCACGCTGAAGTTTTGGATGGACGAAATTAAAGAACGTTGCCCTATTTACGATAATCTTTTAAACAGCACGCCAATCAATCTGGTGGTTACAAAAGATTATACCTCAAAAGTAGCGTAATGTATAGATGTTAGGTGCTGGATGTTGGATCTAGATCATCTTTAAAAATCAACCATCGGTCACTAAACATCAACACATTAAAAATAATTGTTTAGTTTGTTTTTACTACCTTTAATTTTTGATAATTAAGGGTAGTATTTTTTTATGGAAAAACCAATCATTAAGGTAGATCAACTCAGTATATCTTTTTTTCAGGAACAAATTTGGAAGCAAGTAATTCATTCTATTTCGTTTCAGGTTTTTCCGAATGAAATCTTAGGAATTGTTGGCGAATCGGGTTCAGGAAAATCGGTTTCCAGTTTAGCTGTAATGGGATTATTGCCAAAAAACAATTCCAAATTCAACACGGGATCTATCTATTTTAAAGAGCAAGAAATTACTCATCTCTCTGAAAAATCATTTCAGAAAATTAGAGGCAAAAAGATCTCGATGATTTTTCAAGAACCCATGAGTTCCTTAAATCCATCGATAAAATGTGGCGATCAAGTGGCTGAAATTTTAAAAACCCATACCCAACTTTCTGAAAGCAATATCAAAAACGAAGTAATACGATTGTTTCAACAAGTGAAATTACCTGATCCGCCAACGCTTTTTAATAAATACCCACACCAAATATCAGGCGGACAAAAACAACGAGTAATGATTGCTATGGCAATTGCTTGTAAACCCCAAGTGCTAATTGCCGATGAGCCTACTACGGCTTTAGATGTAACGGTACAAAAGGAAATTATTCATTTGTTAAAAGATTTGCAACAAGAAAATGGGATGAGTATCGTGTTTATTTCGCACGATTTGGCGTTGATTTCAGAAATTTGCGACCGTGTTTTGGTTATGTATAAAGGAGAAATTGTAGAGCAGGGAAAGGTTTCAAAAATTTTCCATGAACCCGAACATTTGTACACCAAAGCTTTAATTGCGTCACGACCGTCTTTGGATGTCCGTTTAAAAAGATTGCCTACTATTCAGGATTATCTCAATGAAAAAGGACAGTCCGCAGCGGTAACTATTAATGAGCGTACCCAGCATCTAAAAAAGTTATACGAACAAAAACCGCTTTTAAGAGTGGTAAATGTGGAAAAGGAATATGTGGCAAAAACGAATTTATTTGGTAAAAACGAATATTTTAGAGCAGTAGATAATGTCAGTTTTGAAATGTATGAAGGTGAAACCTTGGGATTGGTTGGGGAAAGTGGTTGCGGAAAATCGACTTTAGGAAATGCCATTTTACAGTTAGATCCAGCTACCAACGGACAGATTTTTTATAAAGATAAAGACATTACCAAGTTATCAAAAAAGGAATTAAAAGAACTTCGTAAAGAAATTCAAATTATTTTTCAGGATCCGTTTGCATCGTTAAATCCAAAAATAACCATAGGCGAAGCTATTTTAGAGCCCATGAAAGTTCATAAACTGTATGCAAACGATAAAGAACGAAAAGAAAAAGTATTGGAATTGTTGGAAAAAGTAGGTTTGTTACCCGAACATTACGATCGGTATCCGCACGAATTTTCTGGTGGTCAGCGCCAACGCATCGGTATTGCTCGGACAATTGCTGTAAATCCTAAGTTGATTATTTGTGATGAATCGGTTTCGGCATTAGATATTTCGGTACAAGCACAGGTGTTGAATTTATTAAACGATTTAAAAGATAATTTCGGATTCACCTATTTATTTATATCACACGATTTGGCTGTGGTAAAATACATTTCAGACCAAATTATAGTGATGAATAAAGGAAAAATTGAAGAACAAAACGAAGCCGATGCTTTAATTGCTAATCCGCAACAGCCTTATACCCAACGTTTGATTGATGCAATTCCGAAAGG
>JAHAYQ010000201.1 GCA_018384465.1 Myroides sp.
ATTGGTATTTTAACTATTCGAGAAAAATGGGAAAAATATTTGGGTAATACTACCACAACAGTTACTGAAGAGTATTTGGCTGATAAATACCCTATGGTTGAAATGGCTGAAAACATCATGATTAACGCATCGTTTTGTCCAAATGAAGAATTGGTAGAAATGATTCAGTTTTTACAACCCAACCAAGCTATTGTAAAAAATGATGAAATAATTGCTTTTTTTTCTACGGATGAGCAAGAGGAAGTGAACTTTGAAGAGTATGATTTAATTGAATTTGAAGACGATTGTTTACAGGTTGAACATACATGGGATATCTTTCAGAAAAACGATCAAGCCATTCGTGATGATTTTGAATTGATTACACAAAACCGTCAATCACAACCCATTCCATCTACGGTAAATGTATTAGGATCCGAAAATATTTTTATTGAAGAAGGTGCCGTATTAAACTTTTGTACATTAAATGCCACCACAGGTCCTATTTATATAGGGAAAGATGCAGAAATTATGGAAGGATCGGTTATTCGTGGTCCGTTTGCATTGTGTGATCATGCACAAGTAAAATTAGCAACTAAAATATATGGCGCTACAACGGTTGGTCCGCATTGTAGAGTAGGAGGCGAGGTGAATAATTCGGTTATGTTTGCGTATTCTAACAAAGGACACGATGGTTTCTTAGGAAATGCTGTTTTAGGTGAATGGTGTAATATTGGTGCCGATTCTAACAATAGTAATCTTAAAAACAATTACGAGGCAGTTAAACTTTGGGATTATGAAACCGAACGGTTTGTGAATACAGGTTTGCAGTTTTGCGGTTTAATGATGGGCGATCACAGTAAATGCGGAATTAACACCATGTTTAATACAGGAACGGTTGTTGGTGTGGCGGCAAATATTTTTGGCGCAGGTTTCCCAAGAAATTACATTCCTAATTTTACATGGGGTGGTGCACAAGGAACACAAGCTTATTTACCCGTAAAAGCTTTTGAAACTGCTAAAATTGTAATGAGCCGTAGAAATATTGATTTTACCGATTTAGACGAAGATATTTTGACCCACATTTTTAATGAAACTAAAGAGTGGCAGAAATAAATGAATCGCTTCTATTTTTTAGAAGCGATTTTTTAATTATAAGGAACTAATTCAGGTCTGCCATAATCAAACTGTTGCAGGTTAAAATTGGTATTTCGCAGGTTGTTGGTTTTAAAAATGTTTTGTCCGTTACCTGGAATATTCGGATAAAAAGCCAATGAAAGTTGAAAATTATTAAAAACCAAATAATCATTACTTATAACAACACCCAAACCAATTTTACTATACATGTCTTTTGTAACAAAGGTATTGTGGTTATCGCCCATAAATCCTACCGAAGCACTTAAAAACGGACTAAATCTAAATCCTAATAAATCATACGGTGCGTAAGATTGTATCTGAAAATTCAACAAAACTTTTTTAGTTCCACGCAATTCATAACTATCAAAACCATCTATACCATAGGTTCCGTTTAAGGTAATTTTGTCCATGGCATAATCCCATCTATTTAAACCAACAACAATTTCAGGATTAAAAAAATGTCTAAAACCCCATTTCCCTAAGTGGTATAATTTAGAAAAATACAAGCCTTCTACCCTAAAAACACCTTCTTCAAATCGCTTGTTGTTAATAAACGTTCCCCATTGAATTTCGCCTCCAAAATAACCATGTCTGGTGTATTTCCCTAAGGCAAATTGTGCACCAACATACGGGCGGTTAATGTTGTTTTTTTGCTGCATACCGCCTGTAATCATAAAAGTTTTACCCACGGCGATATCCTCAATCATATCATAATAAAAAATATAACGGTCTTGTACGTAGTTTATAGATGCCAAACCAGCAGTAGCCAAATACATTTTTTGATTGGTAAAATAATTATGCGGATCGTATTCACCCAGTGGACGTTCTAAATAATTTTTAGAATAATATCTTAACGATGTTACTAAGTTTGTTTGAACTTTATGCAGGTTGTTGTAACGGTAATACAATGGTTTAGAATGACCAAGCCACACATCAAAATCATTTGATTTAAAACTTTCCAACTTGCGAATACCTGCTAAATTAGGAACCGAGTCGCGAGCTAATGTTTGATACATTGTAATTCCACCAGCCCAGCGTGTCATTGGTGTGTAAAACCTACGGTTGGCATAGATTTGTTTTGTGTAATTTTCGGCTAAATCTAAATTATAGTAAACCCCAGCATCAATAAACGATTGCCCAATGTTATTTATTTGATATTGTGTGCGATACGCGTGCCTGCCTTCTTTAAAACGTGTGCGGTATTGGTTGTTAAAATAATGACCTAATCCGCCAAAATTGCGTGTTGTAAGATTTAAACGTGCGCTTGATGTTGATAATGACCCCGAAGGATACCAGCTCCAAGCATCTAAAACCTTTATGTGAATATCTACAGAATCAGAATCGGCAGAAATGCTTTCGGGTTTAACTGAAACTCTACGAATATAACGTTGAGTACGCAATAAACGTTCAGATTCTTTTACTTTTATAGAATCTAAAGGTTGGTTGCGTTTAAAAAGCAATAAACTACGTACGGTAAATTTTTTAGTTTTAAGATGTAATCTGTTTCCTAATTTTTCGATTTGTTTTTTAGGAACCCGAGAAGTATCTTGAATAGAAAACCCAAAAGGATCGTAAGTATCAATAATAATATTTCGAATTACTTTTCCTTGAAATTTTTCAAAATCGTAATCAATATCGGTTTGTTTAACCGCTTGTACATTTGTATTTACATTGGTAGGTTTTTTGCGTACCAGCAATTTGTGTAGTTGCCTTGTAAATTTTCCTTTTTTAGAAAGATCCTCAAGTTTCTGCATTTGCTGTGCAGTTGTTGAAATGCTGTCTTTCGTTTGCGAAAAAGCACTGCAACAACAAAGGCAAAGTATTATAATTAAAAACTGATGGTATCTTTTCAAAGCTTTGTTTTAAAAATATTAAAG
>JAHAYQ010000240.1 GCA_018384465.1 Myroides sp.
GTTATTTATGTTGCAGATGGTTCACCAAGAGATGCTTTTCAGATGGTGGTTTAAATTAAATATATATGAAAAATTTCTTTTATCTTATACTCATTCTTTCAGTGATAACTGCATGTTCAAGCAAAGCAATCCCAATCGGTTTGAAAAGTACTATAAAACAAATTGATCAAAGCCTAAATGATACAATTAAATATGACTTCAAAATTGCACCAGAGGAAATTGCTACTTCAAAGCATCATTTTGGGTTAGGACTTGATATCAGAAATGAAAAAGGGTTATGGAGAAGAAGCTTTATTAGAACTTATTTTAAACTTAATCGAATAAATCATGCAGATGATATGAGCGGAATAATATTAAAGACTTATCATCGTAAATTAAATGACAAACCTATTAAATTCAAAGATCAAAAAAAATATTACAAAGAATATTGGAAGTTTACCAAGCTTAATGAAAAAAATTTCAAAGAATGGTGGGATACAAATAACTCCAAAACTGAAAGAGATAGTTTAGAAACAGTATATCTTTCCTATTTTACGAAAAAACAAAAAGTGCTAGGAAGCATCGGAGCATGGACACCTTTCGAGAATGGGTCTTCAGCCGGAACTGATGTAGAAATGATAGGAGAAATTATAGATATAAATAATAGTATTCTTAAAATAAGAATTACTGAGTTAGGTTCTTGTGATGAAAAATTTCAACTTAACAATATAATTGGAGATACTATAGAAACCGATATTTATTCAGTTTTTTTAATTCCATAACTATTCATTAAAATCGTTATATATCAACTCTCAAAAAATGATCCAAATAAAAAACCTTTATCAATAAAGATAAAGGTTTTTAAAATATGTTTCAAAAAAACGTATTAATTGTTCAATGCTTCGGCACCACCAACGATTTCTAAAATTTCGTTTGTAATAGCAGCCTGACGTGCTTTGTTATACGTTAATTTTAACTGATCGCGTAAATCTTTCGCATTATCGGTTGCTTTATGCATAGCCGTCATACGAGCGCCGTGTTCAGCTGCGTTAGAATCTAAAACTGCTTTGTACAACTGCGTTTTTAACGATATAGGTATTAAATTTAAAATGATTTCTTCTTTAGAAGGCTCATAAATATAATCTACAGATGCATTTGATGTAGCTTCGATAGGTTTTAAAGGTAAAAACTGCTCGGTTTGCACAATTTGAGTTGCTGCATTTTTAAATTGGTTATAAACCAACTCCACCTTATCATAAGATCCTTCAATAAAAGCATCCATAATTTGTTGCGCAACAGCTTCAACATTTGCAAAAGTTAACGCGTCAAACAAATCACTACGATTGGCTAAAACAGGTTCTGTCTTTGCAAACATATCATTACCTTTTTTACCAATAGTTAAAACTTCAACTTGTTTACCAGCGTAAGTGACATCAATTAAGTTACGTGTAGCTTTAATAACATTTGCATTAAAGGCACCGCACAACCCACGATTTGATGTAATCACAACCAATAAAACCTTATTAACCTCACGTTGCTCTGCATAAACACCTGCTGCATCACCCTCTAACGTAGCGCTAATGTTCTGAATTAATTCGGTTAACTTTTCAGCATACGGACGCATCGCTGTAATAGCATCTTGCGCTTTCTTTAATTTCGCTGCCGAAACCATCTTCATAGCAGAAGTAATCTGCATGGTTGATGATACCGAGTTTATTCTGTTACGTATTTCTTTTAAGTTTGCCATTTGTTAATATGCCAATGTGCCAATGTGCTAATGTGTCAATTAATTATCTAATCGACACATTACCTAATTGACTAAATTAATATTTAGACGATACTTCTTTTGCAACTTTTTCTAAAGTAGCTGTAGCTTCGTCAGACAAGTTACCTGCTTTTAACGCATTCAACGTATCGCGGTACGATAAGTTTAATACTTGCAAGAATTCTTTTTCAAACTCTTTTACTTTTTCAACAGGAACGTTGCGCAATAAATTTTTAGAACCTGCATAGATGATCGCAATTTGATCTTCTACTGTATACGGATCGTTAACTGTTTGCTTTAAGATTTCAACGTTACGTTTACCTTTCTCGATCACATTCATGGTAGCAGCATCTAAATCAGATCCAAACTTCGCGAAAGCTTCTAACTCACGAAATTGAGCTTGGTCTAATTTTAACGTACCCGCCACTTTTTTCATCGATTTAATTTGTGCATTACCACCAACACGCGATACCGAAATACCAACGTTAATTGCCGGACGTACCCCTGAGTTGAATAAATCAGACTCTAAGAAAATCTGTCCGTCTGTAATCGAAATTACGTTTGTTGGGATATATGCAGAAACGTCACCAGCCTGTGTTTCGATAATTGGTAAAGCAGTTAATGAACCACCACCTTTAACGATTGGCTTTAACGACTCTGGTAAATCGTTCATATTTTTTGCAATTTCATCGTCACCAATGATTTTTGCAGCACGCTCTAATAAACGAGAGTGAAGGTAGAAAACGTCTCCAGGATACGCCTCACGACCTGGTGGACGACGTAAAATTAACGACATTTCACGGTAAGCTACTGCTTGTTTAGATAAATCATCATAAACAATTAATGCAGGACGACCTGTATCGCGGAAATACTCACCAATTGCAGCACCAGCCATTGGAGCGTATACTTGCATTGGCGCAGGGTCAGAAGCGTTTGCTGCTACAATGATTGTATAAGCCATTGCGCCTTTTTCTTCTAATGTTTTTGCGATGTTTGCTACCGTAGAAGCTTTTTGACCTACAGCAACATATATACAGAACACTGGTTTACCAGCATCGTAAAATTCTTTTTGATTTAAAATGGTATCGATACAAACGGTAGTTTTACCAGTTTGACGGTCACCAATTACCAACTCACGTTGACCACGACCAACCGGGATCATTGCATCGATTGCTTTGATACCTGTTTGCATCGGCTCAGTTACCGGCTGACGGAATACAACACCTGGAGCTTTACGCTCGATTGGCATTTCGTATAAATCACCAGTAATAGCTCCTTTACCGTCGATTGGATTTCCTAACGTATCAACCACACGTCCTAACATACCTTCACCTACTTTGATAGATGCGATACGACCTGTTCTTTTTACAGTAGATCCTTCGCTTACACCAGTAGATGGGCCAAATAAAACAACCCCAACGTTATCTTCTTCTAAGTTTTGAACCATTGCCTCTAAACCGCTCTCAAACTGAACCAACTCACCATATTGTGCGTTTGCCAATCCGTGAACACGTGCAATACCATCACCTATTGTTAAAACGGTACCAACTTCTTCTACAGATCCTTCTGCTGTAAAACCAGATAATTGTTTCTTTAATATTGCTGAAATCTCAGCAGGATTAATTGCTGCCATGCGTTTGACTATTTTATCACGTTAACCGTGTGTGATTTAATTATTAAATTCTCTTTTTAATTGGCTTAATTTATTTGCAATAGATGCATTGTATTGCAAATCACCTAAACGAATGATAAAGCCGCCAATTATGTCTTTATTTACTTCGTTAACAATCGTAATTTTCTTATTAGAAAATTCTTTGATTTTTACTAAAACCTGCGCTTCTAATTCAGCTGTTAAAGGAGTAGCTGTTGTTACATAAGCCACTTCAGTTCCTTTAAACTCATCATACAATGTAGCGTATTGCGCTGTAATTGCTTCTAAAATATCTAAACGCTTGTTTTGTAATAAAACCGAAAATAAGTTTTTAGTATCTGCGTTAGCCGAAGCAAAAATTTCGTTTAAGGCAGCTAATTTAGATTCTCCTTTAATTACCGGATTCTCTAAAAATAACTTTAACTCACTGCTTTGTGAAATAGCATCAGCTATGGTTTTCATATCTGCACTAACCACTTCAGCATTTCCTTTTGCGTTAGACACGTCAAGAATTGCTTTAGCGTATCTTAAGGCTGCTCTTGTTCCCGTCATAACGTAGTATTAATTTAATTTAATATCGTTTAATAATGATCCTACCAGCTGCTCTTGTGCTTGCTTATCAGCTAATTGACCTTTTAATAATTTCTCTGCAATATCAATTGATAAAGTAGAAACTTGGTTTTTAATTTCAGCCATTGCTGCATTCTTTTCACCTTCAATCGTTGCTTGTGCTTGTGCAATCATTTGCGCACCTGCATTTTGAGCTTCTTCTTTAGCTTCAACGATCATTTTATCTTTCATTTCACGAGCCTCTTTTAACATAGCATCGCGTTCTGCACGAGCTTCTGCTAATAACTTCTCGTTATCTGCTTTTAAATTTGCCAAATCTCTCTTAGCGTTTTCTGCAGC
>JAHAYQ010000244.1 GCA_018384465.1 Myroides sp.
TGCCCACCGATTATAAGATCGATATTTTTTGTTTGGGCTGCAAGTACCAAATCAGAAACCGTTTGAGATGATGTGTATTGATATCCTAAATGAGATAAACAAATAATAATGTCGCACTTTAAATCCTCTTTTAAAATGCGAGTCATATCTTGAGCTATTTCAATAGGGTGGTGCCAAATGGTTTCACCATACTCACTTTTATTTACCAAACCTGCTAATTGAATACCTAAACCAAAGACTCCAATCTTAACGTCGTTTTTTATGTACACTTTATAAGGCTTCGTTAATCCGTTCATTAAAGTGTTTGTAAAATCGTAATTAGATGCAATAATGTCAAAATCTGCTTTGCCAAGCTGTTCAGCCAAACTGTTTACGCCGTTGTCAAACTCATGATTGCCAATAGTTGCGGCGTTATATTGCAGTTTGTTCATTATTTTAATTTCTAACTCGCCACCATAATAATTAAAGTAAGGAGTTCCTTGAAACATGTCACCAGCATCAAATATTAAGGTATGAGGATTCTCTTTTTTAATTTCATTGAACAAGGTAGCTCGGCGAGCTGCACCTCCCTGATCAGGGAATCGAGGATCTGTTGCACTAAAAACATCTAAATGGCTGTGTGTGTCATTTGTATGTAAAATGGTTATTTTCTTAGTGGTTTTCGAAGTAAAGCTACTCAATCCTACACCCGTTAAAGTTAAAGCGGTAGCTGCGGATGTTTTTATAATAAAATCTCTACGTTTCATTATTCAAAAAATATTCTTGGTTGTACAGAAGGTTTTAGGGTATCAATAGTATTAAAATATGCTATAAACATATTTCGAAGCTTATAATCTAACGGGTATTCTTCTATAGCTTTAGCAAAAAAATCCATTTTATCGCCTCCCTTAGCCAAATAATCGTTTGTAATTACATAATAGGTAGCGTTTTTATCAACAGATTGTTGGTTGATTTTAATATCTTTTATCGAAAAATTATTTTTATCGGCAATAATTTCAATACCGCTTAAAGGATGTGCCGCTTTGAATTTAAAGAAATAATCTGCCATTTCATACACCACATCTCCTTTTAAAGCAAGTACCACAGCACTGTTTTCAAAAGGCATAATGTCGTAAGCTGTTTTTGTAGTAATATTCCCTTTTGCAATGGTTGAACGGATCCCACCGAAATTTAAAAGACAAAAATCAATTTTTTTACCTGTTCTCTTTTCAAATACAGGTTGAGCAATTTCTAAAATAGCATCGGCATAAAAATTAGTCATGCTATTTTGCCATTTATCACTTGCTTTGTCTAAATCTTGTGGGTTATAAGCCAATATTTTCGATAAATCGTTGGTGATATGCTCTTTGTAAGGTTGTAAAAAATTTTCAATATCTTCATCAGCAGGTAATTGAGAATCCACCTCAATATAAGCGGTGTTTATTTTGGAAACAGCATGGTTTTTACCTGCGCATCCCCCTAATAAAATGACCATTGTTGCTAATAAGCCAGAATAAAAAAAATCTCGGGAGTAGTATTTATATTTCATATTATTTCAAAGGAAATAGTTAACTTTGTGGTAAACAAAATTACAACGAATAATTTGTAACTTATTAAGATAAGTTTACTTTTAACTTACTAATTTATAAAAATGAAATCATTTATAGGTACAGGCGTGGCTTTAGTGACTCCTTTTAAACAAGATTTATCAATAGATATAGCTGCATTAGAACGAATTGTACAGCATAATATTGACGGTGGAGTAGAATATTTGGTAGTTTTAGGTACTACTGCAGAAACAGCTACCTTAAGTAAAGAAGAACAATCTTTGGTTAAAGAAACCGTAATTAAAGTAAATAATGGTAAGTTACCTTTAGTTTTAGGAGTTGGTGGTAATCATACAGCAGAAGTTATAAATCAGTTAAATGAAGAAAACTTAAAAGGCTTTGATGCGATTTTATCAGTTTCTCCGTATTACAATAAGCCAACGCAAGAAGGGATTTATGAGCATTTTAAAATGATTGCAGAAAATTCACCTTTACCTATAATTGTTTATAATGTACCGGGGCGTACCGCAAGCAATATGTTGCCAAGTACCGTTGTTCGTTTAGCAAACGATTTTAAAAATATTATTGGTATAAAAGAAGCAGCTGGTGATTTGGTACAGGCAATGGAACTTATACGCACTACACCTAATGATTTCTTGGTGATTTCTGGCGATGATATTATTACCTTGCCAATGGTTTTAGCGGGTGGAGCAGGAGTAATTTCAGTTATTGGTGAAGCTTTTCCTAAAGATTTTTCACAAATGGTTCGTTTAGGTTTAGATCGAAATGTAGACGAGGCATACAAAATCCATTATAAACTTACCGACGCTATTAATATGATTTTTGAACAAGGAAATCCCGGAGGAATTAAAGAAGTTTTTAAACATTTAGGTTTGTGCGAAAATTATTTAAGATTACCTTTGGTCAATGTAAATAATGAGTTATCAAACAAATTAGCAGCATACGTAAATAATTACTAACCAAAAAAGAAAATTAGATATGTTATCACAACAATTGCAAAGCGCATTAAACAAACAAGTTAAAATTGAAGGCGATTCATCGCAAATTTATTTAGCAATGGCATCTTGGGCTGAAAACCAAGGCTTTGAAGGGATAGCAACCTTTATGTACGCGCAATCTGACGAAGAGCGTATGCACATGTTAAAACTAATAAAATACATCAATCAACGTGGTGGTGAAGCACTTATTCCTGCAGTTGAGCAGCCAAAATTAGATCATACTTCATTCAAAACACTTTTTAATCAATTGTTTGAACACGAAGTTTTTGTTTCTGAAAGTATTAACGAGTTGGTTCATATATCGTTGCAAGAACGCGATTATGCCACTCATAATTTCTTACAATGGTATGTTGCCGAGCAAATTGAAGAAGAAGCAACAGCAAGAACCATTTTAGATAAAATAAACCTAATTGGTGATGATAAAGGTGGTTTATATTTATTTGACAATGATATTAAAAACTTTCCGCAACAAAATGCAGAGCAAAATATATAATTTAACGATTTATTAAGTTGAAGTCTCACTAAAGATGTCTTATTTTAGGGCATCTTTTTTATTTAAAAAAGGTATTGTTCAATAACAAGATAAATAGTAACTTTGCATTTGCTATTAAAATAATAGCTTTTGTATAAACACACCATTTTATGAAAAAAATTTCGTATGTTTTTTTAACCGCAGTAATGTTTGCAAGCTGTTCACCCTTTCAAAAAGCTTTAAAGGTAGATGATACCGCCTACAAAAACGAAATTGCTGACCAATTATACGAAAAAGGTAAATACAAACAAGCTATTCGTTTATACGAACAAATTGAAGCCAAAGAAGGAGGTGCGTGGAAACCTAATTTGCAATCTACTTTTTACAAATACAGTAAATCGTATTACAATGCAGAAAAGTGGGAAGCAGCAAAACCTATGTTCCAAAAGTTTAATGCTGTTTATATAAGCAGTCCAAACCGTGAAGAAACCATGTATTTAGAAGCAATGAGTGCTTACAATATGTCAGAGGTTTTTACGTTGGATCAGCATGTAACCTATGAAGCTATACAAAAATTTGAATCTTTTTTATCGGCCTATCCAGAATCTGAACAAAAAGATGATGCCAATACTAAATTACGTGAATTAAAGCAACGAATTGAACGTAAAGCGTACGAATCAGCTCGCTTATATAATAAAATTGGAGAGTATACTCGTGATTACAATGCAGCTATGGTTGCCTTAGATAATTTTTTATTAGATTATCCTGGTACGGTTTATAAGACAGATGCTTTGTTTTATAAGTTCGATTCAGCTTACAAATTAGCATTAAATAGTGTGTATTCTAAAATGGAAGAGCGCTTAAAAAATGCAATTGATTTACATGAAGATTTAATCAGTTACGAACCTGATACTAAATACAAACAAGAAGCAGACAGAATGCTTGAAAGATTAAAAAAAGAATTACAACAATTTTCATCAAAATAAACGAAAATGGATTTAAAGAATACCAAAGCTCCAGTAAATACTGTTACTTATAATAAGGCAGAAATCGAAAAACCTACTGATAATATTTACGAAGCAATTACAATCATTGCTAAAAGAGCAACTCAAATCAACAGTGAAATTAAAAAAGAATTAATTGATAAGTTGGATGAATTTGCTACTTACAACGATAGTTTAGATGAAGTTTTTGAAAATAAAGAACAAATCGAAGTGTCTAAATACTATGAAAGATTGCCAAAACCACATGCTTTGGCAGTAGAAGAGTGGTTAAATAACGAAATTACATATAAAGTAAAATAGTAAATAAATGTCTGTATTAAGCGGTAAAAAAATAATTCTGGGAATTTCCGGTGGTATTGCCGCTTATAAAACGGCAAGTTTTATTCGACTTTTAATAAAAGCAGGTGCGCAGGTTCAGGTAATCATGACACCTGCTTCTTGTGCTTTTATAACTCCGTTAACTTTAGCTACCTTATCAAAACGACCAGTTTATTCTCATTTTGAAAAAGATTTTGGCGAATGGACAAATCATGTTGATTTAGGTCTTTGGGCAGATCTTATGATTGTAGCTCCGGCAAGCGCAAATACCATGGCAAAAATGACTAATGGTATTTGTGATAATTTATTAATCGCCACCTATTTATCAGCTAAATGTCCCGTTTTTTTTGCTCCGGCAATGGATTTAGATATGTACGCACATCCATCTACTGTTGAAAATATTAGTAAGTTAAAAAGCTACGGAAACATTGAGATTCCATCGCAATACGGTGAATTGGCATCAGGTTTAATCGGACAAGGAAGAATGGCAGAGCCTGAAGATATGTTTCAAGTTATTGAAACGTATTTTAATAATCAAAAACCTAAAGATTTAAAAGGTAAACAAGTGCTAATTACTGCCGGACCTACTTATGAGCCTTTAGATCCCGTGCGCTTCATCGGAAATCATTCAAGTGGAAAAATGGGTTTTGATATTGCTCAAGAAGCTGCGCATAGAGGAGCAAATGTGGTATTAGTATCCGGACCAAGTGCTTTGAAATTAAATCACCCCAACGTAGAGGTTGTAAAAGTTCAAACCGCTCAAGAAATGTACGAAGCGTGTCATAAAAACTACAATAATAGTGATATTGTAATTGGTGCAGCTGCGGTGGCAGACTATAGACCAAAAAACGTAGCATCGCAAAAAATTAAAAAGAATGATGAAGAGTTTATCATTGCTTTAGAAAAAAATCCTGATATTTTAGCCTCTTTAGGGGCGGTAAAACAACATCAATTTTTAGTTGGATTTGCTCTTGAAACTGAAAATGAAATTGAATATGCAAAATCTAAATTAAAAAAGAAAAATTTAGATTTAATTGTATTAAATTCGTTAAACGATAAAGGTGCAGGTTTTGGAAAACCAACGAATAAAGTTACCTTTATAGACAAAGAATTTAATGTTTTTCCGCAAGAATTAAAGTCAAAAGAAGCGGTTGCAAAAGATATTATTGACCAAATTGTAAAGAGTTATGCTACATAAATTTGTATTGTTTTTAGTTTGTTTTATAGGATTTTCGGGTTTAGCACAAGAGTTAAATGCCAATGTAGTGGTTAATTCAGATCATATTCAACAATCTAACAAACAGGTTTTTACAACACTTCAAAACAGCATACGCGATTTTTTAAACAATACCAAGTTTACAGCACTAAACGTTAATAGAAACGAGTTAATAGATTGTAATGTGTTATTAATTATAACAGATTACGATCCAAATTCAAATGCTTTTTCGGGTTCGTTGCAAATTCAGGCTTCAAGACCTGTTTTTAACGCATCATACAATACTTCTTTACTAAATTTTAACGATAGAAACGTATCGTTCAATTATATAGAATTTGAGCCGTTGACCTATTCCGAAAATAATATCACTTCTAAATTAGTTGGTTTGTTTGGCTTTTATGCCAATTTTATTATTGGTTTAGATGCAGATTCTTTCTCGTTATACGGTGGAACGCCTTATTATCAAAAAGCATCAAACATCGTTACCATGATGCAACAATCAGAAGATAAAGGATGGGCAATGGGCGATCAAAATAATAGATATGCATTGGCTAATGATGTATTGGCTAATATGTATGCGCCTTACCGTGAAGCCATGTACGAATATCATATTAAAGGCTTAGATGTGATGAGTACCGATCCGTCACAAGCGAAAACAAGTGTGG
>JAHAYQ010000132.1 GCA_018384465.1 Myroides sp.
CTTAAAAGTAATAATTGATCGCGGAGAATGGTTTACCAAATCTTCGCTGATACTACCATTTAAAAAACGAGCAAAACCTTTTCTGCCGTGAGTCCCCATAGCAACTAAATCAGCATTTGCGCGGTCAGCAAAATTTAAGATGCCTTTTTCAATATCTAAATCGTTATAAATAGAAAATTCGTAGGTGTCTAAATCATATTGCTTTAAAAAGTTGTGAGCCAACTCTTCGGCAATGTGTGTAGGTTTAAAGCTATTAGGCGTATTAACCATTAAAAAATGAGGTGTCGCTCCATTTGCTTTTAAAAAGTTAATAATTTTTTCAAAACCAGGTGTAGCTTCCTCAGTGAAATCGTGAGCAAAAACCACCTTGTCAAATTTAATATCCGTATTGTTCCCTTTTATTGCTAACACAGGTACTTCAGACATTCTAATAACTTTTTCTGTATTTGAACCAATAAAAAACTCTTTAAATCCGCTGGCACCGTGTGAACCCATTACAATTAAATCAATATCGTTGGTTTTGGCTACCTGAATTACTTCGTTAAACGTTCTACCCAAAATTAAAATTTGTGATACCGTTAGTCCGTTCAGTTCTTCAGATAATGAGGTTTGAGATAAACGTGCTTCTGCTCCTTCTTTAAATAACATAATCTCAGGTAAATCATAACCCGGTTTAATCATGTCCATGGTTTCTTGAGGCAAATCAATAATATGTAGCAGTATAATTTCAGCGTTCGATTTTCTGGCAATTCCCGCTGCAGCTTTTAGAGCAATCCCTGCTTGCTCTGAAAAATCGGTAGGGACTAAAATTTTTTTCATATGTGGTTAAAATTATAGGTTAGTAAATCTTTACGTTAATTTTATAAATATACTCATAATATGGAATATTATCCAAAAAAAAGTATTACTTAAATAAATTTTGTATATTTGCACGGTTATTTATTGTTAAACTAAATAATGAGGGGACGTTTGTCCCCTCTTTTTATACAAAAGATGGATTTTAAAAGCAAGGTTAAAGAGTTGTTAGAACAAGGATTGGCAGAACATCCTTCTCTTTTTTTAATTGATTTTTCTATATCAACCGATTATAAAATTTCGGTAGTTATTGATGGCGATCAAGGTGTAAACTTGCAAGATTGTATTGATGTAAGCCGTAGTATTGAGCACAATTTAGATCGAGAAGAACAAGACTTTTCGTTAGAAGTGGCCTCAGCAGGAGCTACAGCACCATTACAATTTCCACGTCAGTATAAAAAAAATATCGGAAGAACGTTGGAAGTAACCACCGAAACCGAAAAAATAGAAGCCAAATTGGTTGATGCTACCGAAGAGGCTGTTAAATTAGAATGGAAAGCACGCGAACCAAAAAAGATTGGTAAGGGTAAAGAAACAGTTGTGAAAACAGCTGAAATTCCGTACATTAGCATCAAGAAAGCAGTTGTAGTTATATCATTTTAAATAATACAGATAATTTCATGGATAATATTGCATTAATTGATTCGTTTTCTGAATTTAAAGATTTTAAACATATAGACAGAGTTACCTTAATGGCAATTTTGGAAGATGTTTTTAGAAATGCATTGAAAAAAAGATTTGGATCAGACGATAATTTCGACATCATTATCAACCCTGATAAAGGAGATATGGAAATATGGCGAAACCGTGTGGTAGTAAATGATGGAGAGGTAGAAGATGAAAATTCGGAAATATCATTAAAAGACGCACGTAGAATTGAACCAGATTTTGAAGTAGGCGAAGAAGTTTCTGAAGAGGTAAAATTAGTGCAGTTAGGAAGAAGAGCTATTTTAGCTTTACGCCAAAATTTAATTACTAAAATTCAAGAGCACGACAGCACCAACCTATACAAGCAATTCAAAGATATGGTTGATGAAGTGTATGCCGCAGAAGTTAGCCATGTGCGTCCAAAAGCTGTAATATTGATCGATGAGAACAATAAAGAAATAATATTGCCAAAAGAAAAACAAATCCCATCAGATTATTTCAAAAAAGGCGAAACAGTAAAAGGAATTATTGAAAGCGTTGAATTAAAAGGAAACAAACCACAAATTATCATGAGTAGAACCTCTGATTTGTTTCTTGAAAAATTGTTCGAACAAGAAATTCCTGAAATTGCAGACGGTATTATCACTATTCATAAAGTAGTGCGCATACCAGGCGAAAAAGCAAAAGTAGCTGTTGATAGTTACAATGAAAATATTGATGCAGTTGGTGCATGTGTGGGCGTAAAAGGATCTCGTATTCACGGAATTGTTCGCGAATTAGGAAACGAAAACATCGACGTAATCAGCTACACTAACAATTCCGAATTATACATTCAACGTGCTTTAAGCCCGGCAAGAATTAATAATATATCAATCAACGAAGAAACAAAACGCGCCAATGTGTTGTTGGATATTAGTGAAGTTTCTAAAGCCATTGGTAAGGGTGGGCAAAACATTAAATTAGCTAGCTTGTTAACAGGTTACGAAATTGATGTTATTAGAGAAGGAACACAAGTATTAGAAGAAGACGATGTAGAATTAAGAGAATTCTCTGACGAAATTGACGCTTGGGTTATCGATGAATTTATTAAAATAGGTTTAGACACAGCAAAAAGTGTCTTAAAACACAGTGTGGAAGAATTAATCCGCAGAACAGATTTAGAAGAAGAAACTGTTGAAGATGTTTTAAATATTTTAAAAGCTGAATTTGAAGAGTAGTTAAATTAAGTACCCACAAACAACAACACAACGCACAAAAATATACTAAAAGGATCGTATGTCTGAAAAAAGAGTAATAAGAATAAACAAAGTTTTAAGAGAATTAAACATTTCTCTCGATAGAGCTGTGGAGTTTTTGAAGACGAAAGGTTTTGAAATTGAAGCCTCTCCGAATGCAAAAATTTCAGATAATGAATTGGCTGTTTTAAACAAACAGTTCTCAGCTGATAAAGGGAAGAAAGAAGCTTCGAAAGAAGTTAGTGAAGAAAAGAAAAAAGAAAAAGAAGAATTGCGTTTAGAACGCGAGCAGGAAGAAAAACGTAAAAGAGACGAGGAAGAAAAGCGTAAACGCGAAGAAGAGAGTCGTAAAGCGGAAGAAGAAAACCGTAGAAAGGAAGAAGAAGCGCAACGTAAAAAAGAAGAGGAAGAAAAACGTGAACAAGAAGTAATTAAAGCTAAAGCAGCTAATGTTGCCAGTGTTAAAACTGTTGGTAAAATTGATTTAGAAGAACCTAAAAAGGTTGCTGTTGATTCTAAAACTACTTCCAAAGACAAACAAGATCCCCCAAAATCAAAGAAAAAACCAGTTGAAAAACCGGTTGAAAAAGTAGCTGTTAATAAAACGGAGAAAAAGCCGGTTGAAGAACCAGCTGAAAAGCCTGCAAAATCAATAGAAAAACCGAAAGAAGAACCTGCGGTTCCTGCAGAACCAGAAGTTATTAAAACGCAGTATCAAAAACTTTCTGGAACTACTTTTACAGGTCAAAAAATTGATTTATCTCAATTCAATAAGCCTAAAAAGAAAAAAGAAGATCCTAAGAAAGACGGTAATAAAACTGGCGGAGCTAACGCAGCAGGAAATAAAAATAAACGCAAGCGTATTGAAAAGCCTGCACAAGGTGGTGGTACGCAAAACCAACAAGGCACCGGAGCAGGAAAACCAAACCAAGGTGGTGGACAAAACCGCCCTGGGCAAGGAGGAAATCGCAATAATGCCAATGCTAATAACCGCAACGCAGGAAATAAATTCGGAAACAGAAGACAACAACCTGTTGTTAAGGTGGAGCCAACGGAAGAAGAAGTAAAAAACCAAATCAAAGAAACCTTAGAACGTTTACAAGGAAAACAAAACAAATCTAAGGCTGCTAAATATCGTAAAGATAAACGTGAACTTCACCGTAAAAAAGAAGAAGAAGCACGTGCAGATGATGATTTAAAAATATTAAAAGTAACCGAATTTGTTACGGTAGGTGAAGTAGCCACTATGATGAATGTGCCTATTACACAAGTAATTGGTACGTGTATGTCGTTAGGTATCATGGTTACCATGAACCAACGTTTAGATGCGGAAACACTTACCATTGTTGCTGACGAATTTGGATACGAAGTAGAGTTTACTACAGCCGATATTGAAGAAACGATTGTTGAAGAAGTTGACGCACCTGAAGATTTAATCGGAAGAGCGCCAATCGTAACTGTTATGGGGCACGTAGATCACGGTAAAACATCGTTGTTAGATTATGTTCGTAAAGCTAACGTAATCGCAGGTGAATCGGGTGGTATTACACAACATATCGGTGCATATGGAGTAACTTTAGAAAACGGACAAAAAATTACGTTTTTAGATACACCAGGGCACGAAGCTTTTACTGCTATGCGTGCACGTGGTACACAAGTTACCGATATTGCAATTATTGTAGTAGCTGCTGACGACGACATTATGCCACAAACCAAAGAGGCTATTTCACACGCACAAGCAGCGGGTGTGCCTATTATCTTTGCTATTAATAAAGTGGATAAGCACACAGCAAATCCTGACAAAATTAAAGAAAAATTAGCTGCTATGAATTTCCTTGTAGAAGAATGGGGAGGCGCATACCAGTCGCAAGATATTTCTGCTAAATTTGGTCAAGGAGTACCTGAATTGTTAGAAAAAGTTTTGTTAGAAGCTGAAATGCTTGAGTTAAAAGCAAATCCTAACAAATTAGCTACAGGTACTGTAATTGAAGCGTTCTTAGACAAAGGTCGTGGGTATGTATCAACTATTTTAGTACAAACAGGTACTTTACGTGTAGGCGATTATATGTTGGCAGGTAAAAATCACGGTAAAATTAAAGCAATGCACGATGAACGCGGTAGAGCAGTAACCGAAGCTGGTCCGTCAAGACCTATTTCTATCTTAGGATTAGATGGGGCGCCAACTGCGGGTGATAAGTTCAATGTGTTTGAAGACGAGCGTGAAGCAAAATCTATTGCAGCAAAACGTACGCAATTAATTCGTGAGCAATCGGTTCGTGCACAACGTCATATTACTTTGGCAGAAATTGGTCGTCGTATTGCATTAGGTGATTTTAAAGAGTTGAACATCATTTTAAAAGGAGACGTGGATGGGTCTGTTGAAGCATTATCTGACTCGTTCTCTAAATTATCAACCGATGAAATCCAAATCAATATCATTCATAAAGGAGTAGGGGCAATTACCGAATCGGATGTGTTGTTAGCTACGGCTTCAGACGCAATCATCATCGGGTTCAACGTTAGACCAATGGGTAATGCAAAAACTATTGCTGATAAAGAAGAAATCGACATCAAAACATATTCTATCATCTATGATGCTATTGATGACGTTAAAGATGCAATGGAAGGTATGTTATCACCAGAATTAAAAGAAGAAATTACCGGTACCGCAGAAGTACGCGAACTGTTTAAAATTTCTAAAGTGGGAACTATTGCAGGTTGTATGGTTACTGATGGAAAAATCTTCCGCAACTCGAAAATCCGCTTAATTCGTGAAGGTGTGGTAATTTACACAGGCGTTTTAGAAGCATTGAAACGTTTTAAAGACGATGTTAAAGAAGTTGCTAAAGGATACGATTGTGGTATGCAAATTAAAAACTACAACGATTTAAAAGAATACGATATCATTGAAGCCTTCCAAGAGGTAGAAGTGAAGAAAACCTTAAAGTAAGCGTTTTTAGTTAAATATTTGATAAAGGAGTCGGTTGACTCCTTTTGTCATTTTGACAGGTTTGCTGTTTTTTGTATTTTGGCGCAAGATTTGATATCATATAATAAACAAGTACTACAAAAGAAATTATGGGATTAATAATAATGGGAATTATTGCACTTGCCAGTTGGTTGGTTGGGTTGCAATTAAAAAGAAAATTTGAAAAATACTCTAAAATCCATTTGAGGAATGGGATGAGTGGTGCTGAAATTGCCACAAAAATGTTGCATGATCACGGTATTTATGATGTAAAAGTTATTTCTACGCCAGGTAGATTAACAGATCATTACAACCCTGCCGATAAAACGGTTAACTTAAGCGAAGCGGTTTATAACGAACGCAATGCCGCAGCTGCAGCAGTGGCAGCGCATGAGGTAGGTCACGCAGTACAACACGCTACTGCCTATAGTTGGTTAACCATGCGTTCTAAAATGGTACCGATTGTTAATATTGCATCACGCTTTATTTCTATTGCCTTAATTGGAGGGATTCTTATGATTAATACCTTTCCACAGTTATTGCTGATAGGTATTGTTTTATTTGCAGTTACTACATTGTTTTCTATAGTTACCTTACCGGTTGAATACGATGCCAGTAATCGAGCTTTAAAATGGTTGCAAACAAAGAATATGGTATCTCAACAAGAATATGCGGGCGCTGCCGATTCGTTAAAATGGGCTGCACGTACCTATTTGGTAGCTGCATTATCATCTATAGGAACGTTGTTTTACTATTTGATGATTTATATGGGAAGAAGAGAATAATAAACTAAAAAACGAGCTTTAAAGCTCGTTTTTTTTATGATTTAAAACCATGATTTTTTATTCCGTACGTAAGTGTTGTAAAAATCTTCATCGGTCTTGGTTAAATAAATAATTCCTTCTACCAAACCAATAATACCGGTTACGAGTAAAATAAAATAACCAATAATTAAACAAGCGGTAACATATCCTACCAAGCCTAAAATTAATAAGATAATTCCTTCATTATTGTATCCTAATACAAATTTATGAATACCAATGTGCCCTAAAATAATAGCTAAAATACCCGCTAAAATTTTTTTGCTGTTGGCATCTTGTAAGTGATTTCCTTGTTGCGAATAGTTTTGATACGTGTGCTGGTTTTGGTTTTGTTGCGGGTTGTACTGGTTTTGTTGCTTATTATCTTTGCCTGTAAACCATTGTTCTTCATTAGGTACGCTTTCTTTTTCCATAGTTTTGTTATTTTTTTGATTAAAGATAGCAATTATTTTATTTACAATGATCTGAGCCAATTTTTCTTTACTTTCTATAGTCCAGCCGGCAATATGTGGAGAAAGCAATACATGATCCGATTTAATAAGGTATTGAAACGCTTCGGGCAATTCATTATCTGAAAACATATTTTCAAAAGATGATTTTTCGTATTCCAACACATCCAATGCAGCGCCTATAATTTTACCCGATCGCAAGGCATCTACCAAAGCAATGGTATCTACCGATTTGCCTCGTGCAGTATTAATGAACCAAAACGGTTTACGGAAACCATTTATTAGTTCACGATTGATTAAATGATAGGTTTGTGAGGTTTGTGGTGTATGTAAACTTATAATATCTGCATGCTGCTGTAGATGCTCCAAAGAAACCTGTCGAGCGTGTTGATCGCCCACATTAGGTTTAATGTCATAACAAATTACGGTACAGTTAAAACCTTTTAAGCGTTGTGCAAACGCTTTTCCCATCACGCCGTATCCAATGATACCAACGGTTTTGCCTTCAATTTCAAAACCTCTGTTTTCTTCACGTTTCCAAATGCCGCTACGCACTTCGTTGTCTACGTGTTTCAGTTTATTCATTAAGCTTAACAACATTCCCAAGGCATGCTCAGCAACGGCTGTACGGTTTCCTTCAGGAGCAGCAATTAGTTCAATACCTTTTGTTTTGGCATATTCACAATCTATGTTTTCTAAACCAGCACCTACACGACCAATAAACTTCAGGTTCGTAGCTGCATCTAAAAATGTGCGATCAATTGTAAATCGACTGCGAATAATGATCCCGTCGTACTGATGGATAATTTGTTCAATGGCTTCTTTTGGTGCGTAGTAATTTTCGTGGTTCTCAAAACCAGTAGCGGTTAATTGTTCAATCAACAACGGATGATTTTTATCGAGATGTAGTATCTTCATTCTTTAAGATTTGTTAGTTGAAAATCGTAAATCAAAACAAATTCTAATAATAGATTTTAAAACCC
>JAHAYQ010000291.1 GCA_018384465.1 Myroides sp.
ATCCCATTGGCTACTTTTACAGACAATATTAGGTTCAAATCCTGCTTTTTGAGCTTCACTTAATATGATGGGGGTTAAACTGAAATCATCTGTATAAAATATAAAATTCTCATTTTTTAAATCATCAAAATTAATTTTCTCGTATTTCGTTAAATGTGAATCTTGTTTTGCTAATAAGCATAAAGGGGAATTTAATATTTTTATTGAGTACAGATCACTATGTGGATTTCCTAAAACTATTCCTACATCAATTTTTTTATTCACTAAGGCTTCTTCTATTTTTAACGAGCCTACTTCCAAAAAATTCAGCTTAATTTCAGGATAATTTCTATGATATCGCGCAATCAAACGATGCATTAAAATTGCACCTAATGGAGGTAAACCTAGACTCAATTCTCCTGCTTTGAGAGATCTTATATTTTGAATACTGTCTAGCATATCCTCATGTTGCTGCAATATAGATAGTGCATGTTTATAAACATGTTCCCCTATAAAGGTCAGTTTAACGTGACGTTTCCTATACCCAGTGATGAATAATTTTTCACCAATTTGTTGTTCTAATTGTTGTATAGATTTACTTATCGTTGGTTGTGTATAGCAGAGTTGTTCAGCGGCTGCTGAAAAACTACCTGATTTAACTACTTGTACAAAAATTCTAAGAAGCTTCAATTCCAAAATCAAAATATTCCTATTATGAATAATATTTATAGAATTATTCATAATAGGAAAATAATTAAAAGAATACAATTATATTTATTTAGGAAGACTTAGCTATGTGGAAATTCACACGATTCTTTTTACAATTGTCCTTGATAATGATTTTTTGGGGGTTAGGAGGGGGTATACAACATCTTTTTCATCTTAAAATTAGCGGTGATATTATAGGGTTAATATTATTACTATTTTTCTTATTAACCGGTTTTCTAAGGCTACAATCAGTTGAAATTGCCGGAAAATTTTTAATTCAGCACCTAGTACTATTTTTTATCCCTTGTGTAGTTGGATTGATCCAATTTAAAGAGCTATTTATTTTCTATGGATTTCAGGTAATTATTACTGTAGTTCTTAGTACTATCTGTGTCCTTATTAGCACTGCATATAGTGTTTATTGGGGGATTAGACTAGAAGGTCAATTTGCTAAGGAAAAAAACGAATGTTAAGTATAATTTTTTTATTACTTACGGTATTTGGCTACATTGTTTTCCTACGCATTTACCATAAATTTCCTAATATGTTATTAGCACCAGGTATCGCAGTACCACTCATCCTAATTATATTATTGTACGTGCTACAGGTTAAATACCAGCAATATATGCAATTTAACCAAGGTCTAGTTTGGATGATCGGACCAACTACTGTAGCTTTTGCTCTCCCTATTTATGAATATAAACATATTCTTACTAAACATTTTATTTCTATTAGCTTAGGGATTGTATTTGGTATGTTAAGTGGTGTGTTGAGTTCATACGCCTTAGCTCAGTATTTTTCTTTAGATAGAACACTAACACTTAGTTTAATGACCCGTTCTATTTCAACTCCATTTGCAATGGAACTCGCAAATCAAATTAATGGATCGATTGAGTTATCTATTTTATTTACTATGCTGACTGGAATTGCAGCAGTTTTAGTAGCTAATTTAGTTTTTGGACTTATTAACTTAAAGAATAATGTCGCACAAGGTGCAGCACTAGGAAATGCAGGTCATGGTTTTGGAACAGTAAAAGCTTTTTTGCGTCATACAGATGAAGGAGTAGCAGCATGTTTATGCATGATCTTATCTGGAATTTTAATGGTATTTGTTGGTCCCTATTTGATATTGATGCTGATTTAAGGCCTAGCTATAGAGATTAAGCAGTATAGAGAGTTATAGATTTCTCAGAAATAAGAAGTATTAAATATTTATAAAATTGACATAATTATATTAAGTAAATTCTAAAGCATGGCTTTCAGCCATGCTTTTCTTTATCAAAAAAGTATAGCTGAATGATTACGAGCCAAATCGCATACAATACCTATCATTAAACTTAATGCAATAATTAAATGATAGTAATGGAAACTACTAATTTCGTATAACAGCCATTATGTTAAGTGGATGGTGAATTGGTGGAAAATTCCTGTTTTTATAATTGCGAATAAGAGTTTTTATGTTAAATCATAATCCTAATGTATTAGTGTAATAAAATCTTATAGTTAATAATTATCTAATAAATCAATTAGATGTGCTTTTATGTTAGTCCATTCACTTTTGATAATACTGTACATTACGGTATCTCGAGTTGTACCATCTTTACGTAAAGCATGACCTCTAATTATCCCATCCTTTTTTGCGCCCAATCTTTCAATTGCTCGCTGACTTTTAATATTAAAAATATCAGTGCGAAGTCCAACCGTCTCAATATTTAACTGTTCAAAAGCAAATTGTAGTAATAGCAACTTACATGTCGTATTGACATGCGTACGCTGCACTGATTTTGCATACCAGGTATAACCTATTTCTAAGCGTTTCACGTTCAAAAGAACATCATGATAACTAGTTGTACCTAGAATTTTCCCAGAGTTTTCTTCAATGACAACAAATGGATAACGTGTACCTTCCTGTTTTTGTATTAGAGCTGTTTCAATATATTGATGAACCTCAGAATAATGTGGTGTTGATGTCACTCTTAACTTCCATAGCTGACCATCTTTACATGCTTCCATAAGCCCACTTTCATGTTCAAAAGATAAGGGAATTAAACGGATATTACTTTTATTCAAAACAACATGATCAAATAATTCTAATTCTTTCACAATACTTTCCCTTTACGACATTTGAGCTGAATACAAGTGGTTCTATTGAGTTAATAATTTCTAAAATTAACATAATACACCTTATGCGAAATGCTATTTTTATTACTTTAAAAATCAATTTCTTATATACTATTGAAAAGCCCATTTACCCTCAAATGGGCTTTTTTGTCGATTCTTCACGTTCCACGCTTATTATTTGATCAATGTTCCACAACTTTGTTCATATCAGTTAAACAATCGTGGTTAATCATAGGGTCTAAAAAAACGGCTCCAAAAGCCCCTTTTCTCCGGTTCCTGTTCGACATGCTCCGGCACGGGGATCCGCTTATTCTGCGTTTGGATCTCAGTTTTAACCTCAGTTGCTTGTTCAGGTACTGGGACTTCAATCGTCTCTTGAGGTGGTACAACTGGTGTTGGATCTTCCATTTTTGGTGCTTTAGGAGCTTCTAGTAGGCGTTGCATCGTTTCGATCTGATTTTGGTAGAAAGACTCACGATCTTTAGCATCATCAAGCTGATTTTTCAGCATGTCTATTTGTTGTCTAAGCAGTAAAACTTCTGCCGAATTTGGACTGTCTACTTTTACAAATTCTTTTACATCCTGTTTTTTGACTGGTTCTCCAAAAACACGGATAGCTTCTGCTAGATCAATCTTATTCTCAGAATTTTTACTTAAAATTCCTTTCTTTATGTTGTTGTAAATCGTTTGTCTATTAATGTT
>JAHAYQ010000318.1 GCA_018384465.1 Myroides sp.
ATATTCTCCTGAATTAGATTTAAATTTTAAAATATACATACCTGTTTTGTAAGCAGATACATTAATAGTTGTTTTATAATCTAATGTTTTTGGTGCTAAAACTTGTTTACCTGTCATATCAAACATTTCTACAGTAGTAGCCTCTTCTAAAGAAGAATCAATAAACACTTCGTTACCACTTACTGGGTTTGGATAGATGTTCAATTTGCTTTTAAACTCAAAATTTTTTGTTGATGCAGGTACATTTACCACACCAACAGCATACCATGCATTCACTACTTCGATCCACTCTGGTGAATTTGCTCCATAAAGTATTGCGGCTGCGGCTGCGGTAGCGTTATATGCATCATAATAAGTAGCCGATTTAGATAATCCCGTTGTAAGCGCCTTATAAGCAATTTGTTCTGCCTTTTGAATGCTAATTCCATTTACGTTAAAATACTTCCCTAAATCATTCATTCCAGAACCACCCTCACTAAGTAAATAAAACCAATGATTACCTACACCACTGTTTATATGAACGCCACCATAATCATTGTAAGGATTAGGATTATTCGTTATATATTGCCAATGTTTTCCCAAATAGGTATCGGGCTGTTGAGGCATACCTATAGCAGTAGGTGCACTATTTGGATCAGCTAAATTTCTAAAGTAATTTGGTCTTATGTTATTGCTTTTAATTAATCCTTCACCCATTGTCCAATTAGGATTTTCGTTTACATAAAATTCAATCGCCGTACCAAAAATATCTGCAAAAGACTCGTTCAAAGCACCAGATTCATTTTGATAATCTAAACCGCCATTTCCATTTCGGCTAACTACCATGTGTGAATATTCATGACCAGCTACATCAAGTGTAACTACAGGATGTAAATAAGAACCACCTTTACCGTAAAACATTCCTATTAATTCTCTACCTCTATATACTTCATCTAAAGCAGCCGCATTTTCATCATCACCTAATATACTACCAGCATCGTAATAGTTGTTAATTGCATGTCCGTTCCCATCAAAGCTTGTTCTATTATGAACATTTTTGTAATAATCATAAGTTTCTTTCATAGCCCAGTGCACTTCTACAGCGGGTTTTGTTGCAGTGGTAGTAAAATTTGCTGTATTGTTTAAATACTCGGTGTAGCCACTAAAAGTTCCATCTTGATTTAAGTTTCCATCTAAATTTACAGCGTTTAATGTTCTTATGTTTCGTGCATTGTCTTTTAATCGATACATACCATTATATGAATCAACCGTCATATTTTTATTTCCTCTGAAATAAGTTGCACTATTACTTGAAGCATCCGCTTTGTGTAACTTATCAATTTTAGATACAATTTCCCTTGTTTGAGTATCAATTAGATACTCTATACTTTTTATAGGACTTAAAGAAGTTACACTTACTTTACTTACATATCTTAAATTAATCGATTGCTCTTCGGTTTGCTGTTTGTAAATAAGATTGGAAATTTCATTAACATAAGCCTTTGTATCAACTCCGAAATCTTTTAATACAATTGTATTAACCTCTTCTTCAGTTAATGTTTTTTGAAGCGATAAATCCTTAAAGTTAACAATTTGACCATTAACATAATGAACCAAATCTCCTTTAGCATGTACAAACACCATATCACCATTTACTATAATATCATTATATAAATGTTGGTAACTGTAATGATAATAACCCGTTTTTGTATCAAACTGTTTATTAGTCAATTGAAAAGTATGTTGAGAGGATAAACCAAAATATTCGTTCAAATGATTTTCAAAGTTTACAACTCTTAATTCGTTCTTTGTCATATCTACCATAAAAGTCCCCATAGCATTTTGAAATTGAGGGCTGGGTAAATCTTTATGGAAATAAGGTGCTGTTGAAATGGTATAAGTTGTAGCAAAGGTTGATAACGAACTTACAGACAACACCGCTGTTAGCAAAATACTAAAAGCATTCTTTTTTAAAACAAATGTATTTTTTTTCACTATTTATAGAATTATTTTTGACAAAAATAAAAAAAACAGAGTATAAAACTCTGTTTTAAGATATTTTAAGTTATTATTAACTAATAACGTGCTGCTTCTTTTCTTGCATCATCAATCATGTCTTCATTGGCAATAATTCCAAATTCTACACGACGGTTTTTAGCTCTACCTGCATCTGTATCGTTAGAAGCAATTGGGTCAGCTTCTCCCATACCTTGTGCTGTCATTCTTCTTACTCCAATACCTTTTGATCCTAAATAAGATCTTACTGCATTTGCACGGCTTCTAGACAACTTCATGTTATATTCATCTTTACCCACACTGTCAGTATATCCGTAAATAGTGATAACTGTTTTTGGATTATCGATAAATACTTTTGCAATTTTATCTAAATTACTTTTTGCTGTAGAAGTAAGATCTGAAGAATCAAATCCAAAATTTACCGTATTTTCATTTAAGATTACTTTAATACCTTCCCCTACACGCTCAACTTGTGCACCCGGCACAGCTGTTTGAATATCTTGGGCTTGTTTGTCCATGTTTTTACCAATAACAGCACCTGCTGTACCACCAATAACACCACCTAAAACAGCTCCTAAAGCACTATTGTTCTTACTACCTACATTATTTCCTAAAACACCTCCTAATACAGCACCTGCAGTTGCACCAACTACAGCTCCTTTTTGAGTATTATTTGCATTTTTAACTGAACTACACCCTGTTAAAAACGAACCTGCTAACATAGCGGTTGACAATAC
>JAHAYQ010000021.1 GCA_018384465.1 Myroides sp.
TCCTTATCCGCAAGATGTAAAACGTCAGAACACTGAAAATTATCAAGACGCTGTAAACAATATGGGCGGAGATGACATTAATACTCGAGTATGGTGGGATATTAAGTAAATGTTTCTATTTCACACAAAAACTTTCCCAATATTCGGGAAAGTTTTTTGTTTATAATTATTTTACAAGTTGTTCTTATTATTCAATTTACTGTGATGGCGTGAATATGTGAAATAAATGGTAAGACCAATTAGTAGCCACACGCTGAAATAAATCCAATTCCAAATAGTTAATTCTGCCATCATGTAAACGCAGCATATAAGACCTAACATAGGTATTAATGAGAGGTTTTTTTTGAAACTCCAAACGCATAAAAAAAACATTCCAAACAAAAACAGCCACATAGGTATTTTATGTTTAAAAAGATCAAACCCTGTTTCAAATTTCAAATCTTTGGAGATAGGAGCGTTTTCAATCAATAAAACATACTTATCCTTAGATTGTTGATAAACAGCAGACAACATTTCTTCTACATCAGAATTATAATCTTCTAGAATAAGTTGATAATCTGTCTTTGCATAATGCATCAATTCATCTATTTCTTGTTTAGATAACTGGGTAACCAAATCGGTAGGTGTATAGACTTGAGGCGTGTTTTTTACAAATTGTTCCACACCATCTTTATTCCATACCGATACTGCTATCAAACCTATAATAAAACCAAAAGGAAGTATGTATTTACCATTGATATAGGGAATGCGGAATTTTCCACGAGGAATATCTTTATCTTGCAGTACCAAAACCCCGGCACAAACTAAAGCAAACGCAAATAAAGTACCAATACTGCACAAATCGGTCACCATAGTTAAGTTCATAAATAAAGCAGGAATAGCAACTACGAAACCGGTTACAATAGTAGCAAACGAAGGTGTTCGGTATTTAGGATGCACTTTGGCAAACTTGGGTGGCAATAAACCATCTCTACTCATACTCATCCATATTCGAGGTTGTCCCATCTGAAAAACCAATAAAACACTTGCCATTGCCACTACAGCACTTACAGCTACAATGCCCGCAAACCATTTAAGGTTTAATTGTGAAAACACATACGCTAACGGATCGCCTACGTTTAATTCCTTATAATTTACCATACCGGTAAGCACTAATGCAATGGCAATATATAGTAAAGTACAGATAATGATAGACCAAATCATACTTCGTGGTAAATCTCGTTGTGGATTTTTACATTCTTCGGCTGTGGTTGATATTGCATCAAAACCGATATATGCAAAAAAAACAGCCGACACCCCTTTCAGTACTCCTGTCATACCATTTGGTGCAAAAGGATCCCAATTATCTGTATCTACATAGAAAACCCCAACTATTAATACCAAAGCAATCACCGCTAATTTTACGTAAACCATTATATTGCTGGCATTGCGCGATTCTTTCATACCGCGATACACCAACCAAGTAATTAGAACAATGATTCCTAAAGCAGGAATATCTGCTACAAAATGAAAACCACCAATTTGCGGAGCTGTTACCCAAGCCGTATGCGCTTGTTGTAAGTGTGCTGGCAAATTTTCAAACGTTTTTCCTCCATCTATTAATGCTAATGCATCATTGTATCCATTCGCAGCAGAAAGGTAATCCATTTGTATCCATTGAGGTAGATGAATTCCCATATTATCGAGTAATCCCGTGAAATAATCACTCCACGAAATAGCTAATGTGATGTTACCCACGGCATACTCCATAATCAGCGCCCAGCCAATTACCCATGCAATCATTTCGCCAAATGCTACATAGCTATAAGTATATGCACTGCCCGAAACCGGTACCATTGAAGCAAACTCAGCATACGCCATGGCAGCAAAACCACATGCCAGAGCCGTAAACATAAAAAGGAAAATAACGGCAGGGCCACCATCAAAACTCGCCTGACCAATAGTACTAAAAACACCAGCACCTACAATAGCAGCAATACCAAAGAAAATTAAATCTTTCTGAGTAAGAAATTTACCTAAACTATCTTGTCTGTTTTCATTTACTTTAAGCTCGGCTAAAATATCGTTTACATTTTTTTTTCGAAATAGATTCATTTATTAGAAAGTATGATAAATGTTATTTTTTATATCGGTAAAACTAATTAATTTTACAGCAAGTTTACGTTAAAAGTATCATTTGATATTATAAACAAAACTTATCGTTCTATAAAAACAAACAATAAAATAGCTATAGAACAACCTAAAAATAAGGCTATCTTTGCCATGTAAAGAAAAAATCACATTTAATTAATTATAAAAAATAAAAATTATGGCATTAGTAGGAAAGCAATTCCCGAACATTACAGTTGACGCAATTTCTGAAATGGGTGACGATTTAAGAATCAACGTTTTAGAAGAAGCTACAAAAAACAACAAAAAAGTATTATTATTCTGGTATCCAAAAGATTTTACTTTCGTGTGTCCGACAGAATTACACGCGTTCCAAGCAGCATTACCTGAGTTTGAAAAAAGAAACACTATTGTAATCGGAGCTTCTTGTGATACAAACGAAGTACACTTTGCATGGTTAAATACTGCAAAAGATAACGGTGGAATTGAAGGAGTAACTTATCCTTTATTAGCTGATACAACACGTAACCTTTCAAGCGTTTTAGGTATTTTAGATGTTACTTCAGAAGTTTATAACGAAGAATTAGATTCAGTTCAAATCGAAGGATCTAACGTAACTTACCGTGCAACGTATTTAATTGATGAAACAGGAAAAATTTTCCACGAATCAGTAAACGATATGCCTTTAGGTCGTAATGTAAACGAATATTTACGTTTAATTGATGCATACGCTCACGTACAAACACACGGAGAAGTATGTCCTGCAAACTGGGAAGAAGGTAAAGAAGCAATGTCTGCTGACCGTACTTCTACTGCAGAATACTTAGCTAAATTAAACTAACAACAATAAATAGGAAATAAGGCTGATTTCTGGCCTTATTCCTTTTTAAAGATTAACAAAACCATAAAACAACAACAAATTATGCTATTAGAATTAGAACAAGATAATTTACAGGAAGTATTAGCAAACAATCCTAAGGTTGCGGTACAATTTTCGGCTTCATGGTGTGGAAACTGCCGTATTATGAAACCTAAGTTTAAAAAAATGTCAACAGAAAAAGAAGACATCACTTTTATAGTTGTAGATGCAGAGAAATTTCCAGAATCAAGAAAGTTGGCGAATGTTTCAAACTTACCAACCTTTGCAATCTTTAACGAAGGAAACTTAGTTGATGAAACACAAACTAATAAAGCCGATGTGTTGGCAGAACTTATAAACAAATTATAAACGATCATGAAATTACCCGTAATCAAACATCTTACAGAGTTTATCGAAGAAAACGATCAAGATTACATCAACGAAACCATTGAAGTATTAGAAGCTTTATGCGAAGTTCCATCGTTAAAAGACGAAGAATTAGACGTTATTGCTGAATTAATCTCAAATATGTACGGAGCTGTTGAGGTAGACAAAATGATCAAAGAAGGTACGCCGAAAAAAGAAGCTTTAAATGCTTTTATGAAGCGCGTTTTAGGATCAATTGATAAATAAAACAACCTGTAATACCAATTAAAACCACGAGCCTAACTCGTGGTTTTTTTATTACTGCAATGACAAATATTTTCAGTATTTTTGCTCCAAATTGTTTTTGAATGAAACCCGAAAAAAACTCGTTTCTTGTTGGTAGAATAAAAAGTGTACGTTACGCTTTGCGTGGTTTATGGTTGCTTGCTACTACAGAACACAGCATTATGTCGCAATTAATCATAAGCGGTATTATGTGTTTTGTTGGGTTTTATTTTAATTTAAGTAGTACCGAATGGATGTTTCAAATTTTGGCAATAGGCATGGTGTTAACTGCAGAAGGTTTAAATACCGCTATTGAAAAACTTTGTGATTATTTACAACCAAATTTTGATAAAAAAATCGGCTTTATTAAAGACCTATCAGCCGGTGCGGTAACCTTTGCCGCTATAGCTGCAATGATAATCGGTGCGATAATTTACTTTCCAAAAATATTTTAGAATGAGCATTAAAAAGAAAATCGACAACAAAACGCAAAAAAATAAACAACCGCAAGCGAAACCTAAGGCTACTGCTACAAATGGATCACGAATTACATTTATTTTTGGAACACTTTTTCTAATGTTTACCATTGTATTGCTTTGTAGCTTTGTATCTTATTTTACAACAGGTGCTTACGACCAAAGTTTGGTGAATGAATTAGGTGACCGAGAAATTGCGCCTCAAAACTGGGTGGGTAAATTAGGCGCTTGGTTGGCGCATAAGTTTATTTTTGAAGGATTTGGAATAGCATCCTTTCTGTTTATCAAAATTTTTGGTACAGTCGCCTTGTGGTTCGGTATTCGATTTAGCGCTTCTAAAATGCGTAGAATGATTTTTTGGGATCTATTTGCCATTTTGGTACTGTCATTTGCTTTAGGTCATTTCGGGAGCACGCGTCCGTTCTTAGGCGGGATTGTTGGTTATGAAATGAATGATTATTTGCAAGATTATATTGGACAGATCGGTACTTTATTAGCTGTTTTATTCCTAATTATATTTTATTTGATTTTCCGTATAAAAATGACACCTAAGGCATTTACTAATGTGGTGTCAAACACGCATGCTAAGATAAAAGACAACTTAGAAAAAGCAGAGGAAATTATTTCAAAGCAACCAGAACAACCTATCAATAAACCTATACTTAAAACCGAAGATAAACAGCCGGTACCAACCGCACCAATTGTTGAGGTTAAAAAAGAAACTCCGATTGTTGTTGAAAACCCTCAAGAAGTAGCATTTGATTTTGATACCAATGTACGAACCACATCGAAACAACAAGTAGTTACGAGAACAGATACGACATCTGCAGATCATCACGAAGAATTCATCATTGAAACCATTGAAGAAGAAGAACCTTTAACAGATGATTTAGCGCATAAAATTGTGGAAAACTTCGGGTTGTTTGATCCAACTTTAGAATTGTCAAAATA
>JAHAYQ010000053.1 GCA_018384465.1 Myroides sp.
GTATCGGTGTACGAAAATAACCTTCCTTGTAGTAAAGGATCATTTGTAAAATCGATACCGGGAACCACGTGCCCCGGGTGAAAAGCTATTTGTTCTGTTTCGGCAAAGAAGTTGTCTGGATTTTTGTTTAAAACCATACGTCCGATAATAGTAACGGGTACTTGTTCTTCAGGAATGATTTTAGTTGGATCTAACAGATCAAAATCGAAGTTTTTTTCATCTGCTTCGGGAACAATTTGCACACCTAATTCCCATTCAGGAAAATTACCTGATTCAATAGCTTCCCATAAATCTAATCGGTGAAAATCTGAATTATTCCCCGATATTTTTAATGCTTCGTCCCACACAACAGCGTGCGTACCCAATTTGGGTTTCCAGTGAAACTTTACAAAACACGATTCGTTATTTTCATTTACAAAACGAAAAGTATGTACGCCGAAACCTTCCATCATACGAAAACTGCGGGGAATGGCACGGTCGGACATCAGCCACATGATCATGTGCATGGATTCGGGCATAAGCGATATAAAATCCCAAAAAGTATCATGCGCCGATGCTGCTTGTGGCATTTCGTGATGAGGTTCGGGTTTTACCGCATGAACTAAATCCGGAAATTTTGTTGCGTCCTGAATAAAAAATACCGGCATATTATTACCTACCAAATCATAAATACCTTCTTCGGTATAAAACTTAACTGCAAATCCACGTACATCTCTTGCCAAATCGGTAGAGCCACGAAAACCTGCTACGGTTGAAAACCTAGTAAATACAGGAGTGCGTTGCCCAACTTTTTGTAAAAAACCTGCTTTGGTAAATTGCGGAATTGGGTTTGTAACTTCAAAAAAACCGTGGGCGCCAGATCCACGCGCATGAACCACACGTTCAGGAATACGTTCATGGTCAAAGTGAGTGATTTTTTCCCTTAGTATAAAATCTTCTAAAAGGGTAGGGCCTCGATCGCCAATTTTTAAAGAGTTGTTATCGTCGTTTATTTTAACGCCTTGATTGGTAGTAAGAAATTTGTTGGTGTTGTCGCTTTTGTTAATCAAAAGATCTTCTTGTTTAGCTTCTTGATCATTAGTCGATTGGTCGTTCTTTTTCATTTTATTGGGTTTTGGTTAAAAGTTAAAGATTGAAAATTCTGTATTGCGAATTTTCTTTTTAATATTTCAAACAATATTCCAAGATGAGCTTCTGACCTAATGCTTAGTTTTTAAAAAAATATTATAAAACTTTATGGGAACGTTATGTGGTTAAAGTATACATTTTGTGAAGTTATTACATGTTTATTTAATTAGTTTAAATATTTATGTTTTTTTTAATAGATGAGTTAATAATATAAATTATGTTTTGTTTATTTTGTGTTTGTTTGTTTATATGAATTTTTATTGATTGAAAATATTAGAAAGGTAGGTTGTTTTTACAAAATGTAAAATAATAATTTAAAATCAATTGATTTTATTTGTTAATTAGTTGGTTTTCAATTTTTTAATAAAAATGTTAAAACGAAAAACCTATATTAATAAAGGTAACTTTAGTAAATGAATAGTTAATGTAAAAAGTAAATATAAGTATGTGGTATTAAATTAGTTATAGATGTGATAATTGAAGTTGATAAATAGGGCGTTTTTTTAAATATATATCAATTTAAACATTTATATATGAACGCAATTACAAACATGGAAGAATTACCTGCTGATTTAAGTAGATTTATCCCCGAGCAAAAAATAGGGCAATCAAATGATACTTTTTCTCATCTTGCACTAAATGACAGAAATGATGCCGATAAGCTTTTTAAGGAAATTAAAAAACGGTTACTAAATATTAATCAATGGAATGAATACGCTACACTTACCAATGCCCGTTTTACACTTATGGACAGTAATGGTAATGATATAAACCGTTTGGCTGCAATAGGCGATTATGTAAAAGTAGTGTTTTCGGGTATGCAAAAGCTTATTTCTGATAGTGAAGAGCATGTTCATATTGGTCAGATTACAAGTTTGAAACATGGGGGAATGGATGTTGTTATAATGAAGGTATATCCTTGTGCTGATCCAACCCATAATAAACAGGAAGTTGCCCATTTTTTTAATGATGAAGCTTCAAATACTTTTATATTGTATCGTACAACTACTCATATACAATTATCCATACACGGTAGAAATGAAATTCCTAATACGGGAAGTGGTCGAATTAGAAAAAAAAGTCGCAATCTTATTTTTGCAGTTCTCGCGGTTGCTGGCATTAGTAAAATTCAGTGGAAATCGTTGGCACATGGATTGTTACATTTCTAATAAATGTAAATATGAAAAATACTTATATCTTATTATATGATGGAGATTGCGGCTTTTGCAATCATTGGGTGCGTTGGGTTTTAGATAACAACCACAAAGGGCGTTTTAATTTTGCACCGTTGCAGGGAACTTTTGCTCAAAGCTTTTTAAAGCAGAATCATTTGCCAAGCACCAATTTTAATACTTTGTATCTTATTCATCCAAACGGAAAAATTGCAGAAAAATCTGATGCTGTGATAAATATCTGTAAGGTGTTAGATGGTGTGTATAGTATAGCTATTATTGCGAAAGTGTTACCTAAATTTTTTCGCGATTGGATTTATGACTTAGTGGCTAAAAACAGAAAAAAACTGATGGCTAATAATTGCGTTTTATTGACAAAAGATGAAAGACAATATTTTTTAGAATGATAAATTATTTTAAATCATCAGCTACAAACTGAACGCGACTTTTAGACAAACTATCAGGGTGGTTTTTACGTATATAATTCATCATTTCTTCACGGATATAACATCGTAAATCAAAGGCCTGACCTGCATTACGGCAACTCATTAGGCAACGTATTTCCATAGTTTGTTCTTTTAAATCGGTTACTTGTAATACCGCTACCTTTCCGTCCCACAGTGAATGACCAGCAAGTAATGTTTCAAAATGATTTCGAAGATTGTTTACATCAACATTAAAATCAGTGTAAATATAGGCGGTTCCTAACAATTCAGAAGTGGTACGTGTCCAGTTTTGGAAAGGCTTGTCAATAAAATACTGAATAGGTAAAATTAATCTGCGTTTATCCCAAATATTCACTACCACATACGTAAGATTTATTTCTTCTACTTTTCCCCATTCGCCTTCTACAATTAAAACGTCATCTAATCTAATGGGTTGTGTAAACGCAATTTGAAAGCCTGCAAGAAGGTTGCCTAATGATTTTTGTGCGGCAAACCCTATAATAATTCCACCAACACCAACACCGGTTAACAAACCTGCACCAATTTTTCGCATATTATCAAAACTTAATAAAATAATAGCAAAAGAAAAGATAATGATGATTGCAACAATCAGTTTTCTGATAAAAACAATTTGAGTATGAATTTTTCGTTCTCGCAGATTATTCTCCTTACTTACATCAAACCTATGATACAAATAATCTTCAAAAACATTAATGGTCCGTATCAGTATAATGGCAAAACAGCTTATAAGTAATACTTCTGTAATTTTACTAACAATGATTAACATTTTAGGGTTAAACCTTGCTATGGGTAATAAGCTGTTAAAAACAATTAAAGGTATAAATACACTTAAAACCCTGTTGAAACGTTTAATGATGGAACGGAATAGGGAGTAAGATGATGGATCAACCGTTTGTTTTCGCACAATAGGAATAAGGATTACTTTGATGATTAACCCTAATAAAAGCGAAAATAGAAGTACGATAATATTCCAGATCCAAGCTGGAAAAATATGCGATATTCTAATTAATTCTTCGGTCATAATTATTGTTTTTATAAATAATTTTACAAGAACCGTACCTGCTGATTTTTTAAATTAATCGTAAAACTTTTATTTGTTAAGGCATAATTGTTGAAACTAATCTTTATAAATCAACATAAAATTGTGCAACTTATGGAAAAGAAAAACTTTTTAAAAAATAGTTGGGGCATTGTTAAAGATACCGGTACTACTTTTATGGATAATAAAGGACTTAAATTAAGTGCATCTTTGGCTTATTATACCTTGTTTTCGCTGGCTCCTTTATTACTACTTGTAATTTCTTTAGCGGGTGCTTTTTTTGGTAAAGATGCCATTGAGGGCAGTGTGTTTTCTGAACTCAACGGATTAGTTGGTGCCGAAGCTGCTGCACAAATACAACAAGTTATTAAAAATATGGAACTTTCTGGTAAAACAAATTTGTCACTTATTATTGGGGTTGTCAGTTTAATTATTGGTGCAACAACAGTTTTTGGTGATATTCAAGATTCTGTAAACAAAATATGGGGTGTTAAAGCTAAACCGGAAAAAGGTTGGTTAAAGTTACTAAAAGATCGTTTATTATCAGGATCAATTATTTTAGGATTGGGTTTTTTACTTATAGTATCATTAGTAGTTAATGGAATGATAGCTGCATTAGATCATATCATTCAAAGTTGGCTTCCTGATTTGTCTGTTATTGTATTTACGTTAAGTAATTTGATAGTAAATTTTATAGTATTATCATTGCTTTTTGGAGTTATTTATAAAGTATTGCCCGATGCTAAAATTAAATGGAAAGATGTAAGAGCAGGTGCTTTATTTACAGCCGCGCTTTTTATGTTAGGCCGTTATGGCATTGGTGTGTACATAGATAAGGCAGATGTAGGTTCGGCTTATGGGGCAGCAGGTTCATTAGTAATTATACTTATTTGGGTGTATTATTCTGCGGCTATTTTATATTTTAGTGCAGCATTTACAAAAGTGTTTGCAGTAACAAAAGGACAAAATATACTGCCGGCCGAACACGCTGTAAAGATTGAAGAAAAAGAAATAGAAAAAGGCAATGCACCTATTACATCGGCAGATACTTAATAGTTATTAATAACAAAAAGCAAAGTCTTGAAAACTACTTAGCTTCAAGACTTTACTTTTAAAAATTACTGATTATTGTTTACTCTGTTTTTGTCGTTGTAGTTTCGTCGTCCGTCGTTATTATTAAAGTTATCGTTGTTATTATTTTTTACACCAACTTCACTTCCGGGAATAATGCTGTCGTTATTGTTTAATGGATCTTCATAAAATACGGACCTTCTAGTTGTTCATCATCCGTATAATAGTTTGCACTTTTTTCAGCATTTTCTGTCCGATTTCCATCTCTACATGACAAAATACTTATACTTAACCCTACTAATACGAGCAAGGCAATTTTTATAGAACTAGATTTATTTTTCATAATTGTTTTTTTAATTGATTTTAGATTTTTTAGCTCAGGTTAAAGCATTGATAATAGCTTTGTTAAAAGCAGGTAAATCATCTGGTATTCTACTGGTAATGAGATTACTGTCTACCACCACTTCTAAATCAGCCCATAAAGCACCAGCATTTTCTAAATCAATAGCAATAGCTTCAACTGATGTCATTCTTCTGTTTTTAACCTGTTTGGCATTAATCAACGTTTGCGGACCGTGACATATAGCTGCTACAATTTTGCGAGCATTAAAAAAGGAATTGACAAAAGTAAGCGCCTCTTGATTGGTTCTTAATTTATCTGGATTAATAACACCGCCAGGCAATATCAATGCATCGAAATCTTCAGCCGATGCTTCATTTAAAGCTTGATCTACCAAATAATCGTTAGACCATTCATCACCTGCTTTTGCTCTAACTTTTTC